>JBBRFT010000075.1:0-13901 GCA_038241375.1 Spirochaetota bacterium | reverse complement strand
GATATAAATAAAAAAACTTCCGGATCAAAGATCTCCGGAGCCGCGCAGATAGACGAGAATGACCTCTCTCCGATAATCGGAACCGGAACAGACCGTAACAGCAGCGAAGTGATACGCAAAAGCAACCCTGAAACAGAAAGTGCTGTCAATGCACTGAACTCGAGAATATTCGACCTGTTTAAACAGATCCACAAGGAACTTAAACCTGAATCTATCGCGCTCTACATAAAGAAGATGGAGGGACGTCTCTCCAAATCATACGAGCTGAAAGAGAAAACTTTTCTGAGAATCGACTCTTCCCTCTTTGACAATATAAAAATTTCGGAAATAGAGAATGTAAAAAAATCCGGTGCAACAATAATTGAAAATGGACGCGTTATACGAATCCCGCTCATCGATGATGAATCGCTGCTGGGGCTCATAGAGATACGTCTGAAAGATACAGCCGCTTCACTCGACCTGGGAAGACTACAGACCGAAGTCAAGGATATTTCAAAAGATATAAAAGAGTTTCTGGTAATAAACAATGTAATAGTAGACAGAGAAACCGGGTTCTACAGCGCATCATACTTTCACATGAGGCTCGCCGAGCAGATCTACTCAGCTCAGAAAATCGGTACCCAATTTTATATGCTTCTCATAGACATTTTCCGTGATGTTAACATTGACAAAGATCAGAAAAATACGGTACTGAAAATAATATTTCCTGTCATAAAAAGATCCGCAGGAGAAACACTTGAGTTATTTATTCAAAACGGAAAGATAGCAATAATTCTCCCTGAGACAGAACAGAAAGAGGCCGAAGAGATCGAACTTGCAGTATCAAAAGATATATCAAAATTCAGAATAAAACTATCCGAGAACAACACCATCCGGCTGAAACCGGTATCAGCCATTATGAACTCTGCTGAAGCGGATAACGTAAAGGATATACTGAAAGAGGTATTGGAACTTTTTGAGGTGGGGAATTAGCGCCGCCCCCTCTGTCGCAATGCGACATCTCCCCCATGAATGGGAGGAGAGTTAAGGCGGGATGTTTAGCATTCCCCTTTCTCCCATCCCATGGGGAAAGGTGCCCGATAGGGCGGATAGGGGCGGTGAAGGAATTCCCCAAAAAAAATTATCTGCTTTTCTACTCCGTCAGCGCCTTCGCTAGCTTCACTGCTTCCATTGCATCTACGGAATATCCGTCAGCTCCGATCTCATCAGCGTAATTCTGGTCAACTACAGCACCGCCGATCATAAACTTGAATTTTAGTCCTCGACTTTGCGAAAGACTGATAACCTTTGGCATCTCTGTCATTGTAGTAGTCATCAGCGCCGAGAGTGCTATAATATCCGCCTTTACTTCCACAGCCTTATCTACTATGGTCTCTGCCGGTACATCTTTGCCAAGATCGATTACTTCAAATCCGTAATTACGGAGCATCAGTGTTACTATATTTTTACCTATATCGTGAATATCACCTTTAACCGTTGCGATTACTACCCTTCCCGCTTCCTTATCACCTGCTTTTTTTACAAGAAGCGGTTCGAGTACGGCGAACCCTTTCCTCATTGTATCGGCACTCATTATAAGCTGAGGAAGAAAATACTCCTTCTTCTCATACTTGTCACCAACCAGTGTAATTGCCGGAATAAGAAAATCATCTACAAGTCTCTTCGCTTCCATTCCTGAATCTAAAGCTTTCTGAACCGCAGATTCAATCCGGTCATCCCATCCTCGAAGTACAGATTCATAAATCATTTTTTCCGGAGAGAGATCGGTATTCGCAGCGGTAATCTTTTCACTGCTGCCCGAGAATCTCTCCACATAGCTGGAGAGATTTTTGTCTTTTCCCGAAAGGGCATCGCATGAAAACACTGTATTCATCAGGAGTTCCGAAGCTGGATTTGCTATAGCCATTGTAAGTCCCCGCGACGCCGCCATTGCAAGAAATGATGAGTTAATTCCATCTCTCGATGGAAGTCCGAAGGATACATTTGAAAGTCCGCATATTGTGTTTATTCCAATTTCCCGTGAGCACCACTCGATAAGATCAAGAGTCATTAGCGCCGCATTTTTATCTGAACTCACAGTCATTACAAGTCCATCAACTACAACATCCTCTTTTTTATATCCGTACTTCGCACCTTCACTGAGTATAAATTCAACTATATCCTTCCTCTCCTCAAGTGTCTGAGGAATCCCCTCGTCATTCAGAGGGAGAAGTATAAACATCGCACCATATTTTGCTGCTATGGGTAGAGTCTTCTCAATCCGCTCCTTCTCCGCAGAGATGGAGTTAACCAGAGCACGTCCCGGATAAATACGGAGTGCTGCTTCTACAACCTCCGGTATTGTCGAATCTATACACAAAGGAAGATCGCTTGTTCGAGAAAGGAGCCGGACCGCCTTAAGCATCATCTCCTTCTCATCTATTCCCGAGAGTCCCATGTTGACATCAAGAATTGCGGCACCCTTAATCTGCTGCTCCAGAGCGAAGTCCTGGACAATACCGGTTTTACCATCTCGAAGTTCTGCCTGAAGAGCTTTCTTCCCCGTGGGATTGATTCTCTCTCCAACCACGACAAAGGGTCTGCCGTTACCCATAAATACGCTCTTTCGTGCGGAAGAAACCGCCGAAGTAAATTCAGAGGAGTGAGCCTGAGTTTTATGACCACGCGCTTTAACTGCAGCAGCACCGATATGTTCAGGAGTTGTACCGCAGCATCCTCCAAGAAGATTCGCACCAGCCGCAATAAAGTCTTCGACATATGAAGCGAACTCATCGGGTCCCATATCGAACGATGTAACTCCGTTAATCAGTCTAGGCATACCCGCATTGGGCTTAGCAAGAAGCGGGACGCGGGCAAATTCTCTCATTGTACTTATTACTTTCATCATATCCGCGGGACCGGTTGAACAGTTACATCCCACTGCATCGGCTCCAAGAGACTGAAGTGTAATCAAAGCAGAAACAGGATCGGTCCCGTTGAGTGTACGTCCATCCTTTTCATATGTCATACTTACCATTACAGGTAGATCGCAGATTTCACTGATAGCGATAAGGGCAGCTCTTGCTTCCTGTATATCAAGCATTGTTTCTATTACAAAACCATCTACTCCGCCGTCAAGAAGAGCCCTGGCCTGTTCTTTATAAATCACAACCGCATCGTCGAAAGATAGATCCCCGAAAGGTTCAACAAATCTTCCCGTCGGAGCGATATCTCCGAAAACAAGAGCATTCCCGGCATTCTTCTTCGACATCAAAGCAAGAGTAAAATTAATCTCATAGAACCTGTCCTCAAGCCCGAACTCCTCAAGTTTGCATCTGTTCCCTCCGAAAGTCGGAGTATAAATAATATTACTTCCGGCTGAAATATATTTATCCTGAAGATCCTTCACCGCGGCGGGATTCTCCATACACCACAGCTCGGGGCATACACCGCCGGGCATTCCCCGTTTAACAAGTTCTGTCCCCGTGGCTCCATCAAGTATAACAAGTCCGCTGTTTAAAAAGTCTCTGAATTCTTTTTTATTCATTTATCTGTTTCCTTCAATTGTATTTCTCACTTTGACAGGCTCAGTGACCGAAATTCGACAAGCTCAGTGAGCGGAACTATACATACACCGTACGCATTGAATCCAAATACCCATAGGCCCCCAAACAGCCCCTGCACTCCAACAGCCCCCTAAATCCCCCGGAAGGGGGACTTTAAAATCCTTGCCCCCTCCGGGGGTGCGGTGGCCGGGGGTGTGAGGTCTGGAACTGGAGTCAGGTCATTCTTTAGCAGTTCTCTCTATCCCCGCAATCGCCGTAACAGTCTTCTCCGGGATAAATATATATCTTTCTGTTAATTTTATTCCGAAATCTTCAAGTTTAAGCAGTTCAAAGAAATGCCTCTGATTTTCAAGAAGAAAATCTCCATAACCGGGAGAAAATCTCATAGACGTAAGACTCTCCCCGCGCCTCTTAAGCTCTCTGGATATATACGAATTGATCCAGTCCACAGAAGCCTCGGCAGTTTCACTCCCTACTGCATCATAGATTACAGCCGATGCACCATCTCCGTTTTTAAAAGACTCCGCAGAAATTTCTACTATAGCAGAACCTGCTGTGGCAGAGAAAAAAACAGCAGCATCGCTATTCAATAAAAGCTTAACTATTGATCTGCTCTTTATAATAATTCCATTTTCAAAAGTTAATGACTCTTCTGATCTCCCGACGATATTGCTTCGTGTCCACACCCCTTTCGGTTCGCAGAGAGCAAATCCTTTATTGATTGCAGAGAGTATCTTCTTGCGGCTCTCATCATCTAATTCTGTTTTGTGAATATTGTACTTCAGCCTGGAGAATATCTCCTTCTCCGGGAGAATTACAGGTATTCTGTTAAATATGTTCAGTTTTTCCATCATACACTTTCTTGTAGTTTTATGCAGTATTGCAAATCAGAATTACACTTTGTTCATACATGATAAATAAACTTTTACGGCATCACATATGAATATATATACAATCCTAGTGAAGAGTCAAATATCAATTTTATAATAAAATAATTCGCTGCCATTAGGGGCATTCCCAATAACTCAATTTTTATTTGATCAAAGTGGCAGCAGCCCATTATAAACCTGCAGGGTTCCTGCCTCCCGGAAAGCAGAGTTTCCGGGAGCAGCCTTAAAAAATATAGTCCATAAATACATATATAAACAGCATTTCAGCATATTAAAATTTTATTAAATAAAGTTACAACTAAATTATTTTTTATTTAATTTTGGTTGACATTTAGTGAAATCGTTTTTAGAAATTGAGTTGGATTACTATGGACAAAGCATGGCCCTGCTATGCTGCCGGTTCAGTCTCTGAATCACTTTTTAAGATTTAAAGAATTTCAACTCTTTCAAAAATAAAAAACAAAAGGAGAATTTTTGTGGGACGTTCATTGCTGCTTTTTTTTACCCCTTTTATTATTTTTACATGGATTTTCTTCGGAATATCCCAAAAGGGCTGCGACAGCGTGATGCAGGCAGATGCCGCAAAACAGCTCCCGTTCAACCATCAGTCACACGTTGAGAAGTACGGGACAGAAGACTGTCAGACATGCCACGGATATGAAGAAAACGGAAGATTTAAAGGAACCCCATCGGTAGGCGATTGTACATCATGCCACGCCAGAGATGCAGTTCTTAATTCAAACGATCCGTTAGAACCGAAAAGAAAACCAATGCTTGACTCCTTCAAGGATACAGACAGACCCTGGGGATCATTCGCAAAACAGCCCGATCTTGTTTATTTCAGTCATAAAGTTGTAATGACCGCGAAATACGAAGATGGAAGATTGAAGTCACGCTGCGGTTCATGCCACGGAGACAAAGCTCTATCAACAGATACCAAAATGCTCAAAGGTAAGATGCTGATGGGACAGTGTATGGATTGTCATACCGCGCTTAAACTTAGCAACAAGTGTGCCGTATGTCACGACTAGAAAGAAACTTGAGAGGAGTAAGTTAATCTTATGAAAAAAATAGAACGAAAGGACTTCTTAAAATTAGGAGGGGGCGCAGTTCTTGGCGGTCTTTCCGGTTGGGTTTTTTCCGGTGCTCCTTTTCTGGGTTTTCAGTGGCTTGCGGAATGGACACAGGACCAGTATGTACCGGTTAAAGGATTCGAAAAATATGTTCAGGCTGTAAGCGATTCATGCCCTGCGGGATGTAAAGTTTCCGTGAGAATGATCGGAGAGAGAGCCGTAAAAATTGAATCAAAAGATGGAGTATGTCCTGCATGTCATAACGCTCTGCAGCTGACTTACCATCCTGAAAGAATATCCACACCTCTTAAAAGAAAAGGTGATAAGGGAGACGGAAAATTTGTACCTGTAACCTGGGAAGAAGCCATTAAAGAGATCTCTTCTAAAATGAATTCTCTTATTACCGAGGGGAAGGCAAATTCAATCGCAGCAATAAACAAAAATGAATCACTAAATGGTCAGTTAATGGAAAAATTCATTAAAGCTGCCGGAAGTAACAATGTTTATTACGAACCGTCATTAAAATCTCTAACTTCATCAGCTCTTGGCGGATATATAAACTACGATTTCGCAAATACAGATTATGTGCTGAGTTTCGGCGCAAAGCTTGTTGAAGGTTGGGGCTCATCTGCTGATATGCAGAAAGTTTTTACCCAGTGGAAATCAAAAGGGACTAAAATAGTTCAGGCCGACACAGTATGCTCAATGACAGCTTCACTTGCATCTGAATGGGTTCCCGTTAAACCCGGAACAGAAGCAGTTCTTGCATTCGGTATAGCGAACTACCTGATAACAGGTAAAAGACTAAACTCAACTGGTGAGGAGTTCGGGAAATGGTCACAGCTGATCATCAACAAATTTCCCCTTGCAAAAGTTGCATCTTACACAGGTGTAAGCGAAGAGAGAATTAAACAAATCGGTGACGAGTTCAGCAAAGCTAAAAATCCCGTTGCAGTTTCCGGTAAAGGGGCACATGGTGTAAACGCTTCGTCTGCAGAGATTATTGCAGTCTACTGTCTCAATACTCTTGTTAAATCAAGAGCTGCTTCTCTTATGACAAACAGCTCTGTATCATACAAAGGTGAATTTGCGGGACTCGACAGTTTCATAAAAGATGGAAACTTCAGCATGCTATTCCTGAATAATTCCGATCCTGTATATAAAAGTGTACTTGGTGAAGAACTGAAAAAGAAAATGGAAAAAGCATTTGTTGTATCTATAAATCCGATAATGAACGATTCAGCAAATTATGCCGATATTATACTCCCGTCACTTTCATTTCTTGAGAGTGAAACTCCGGAGAATAAAACTGTAGTCAGCAATTTCAAAGAGTCAAAAGACGCAAAAGATATAATTATTGCGCTCTCAAAATCTATTGATAAAACGAAGGACGCTTTTTCTTTCACAAACGGAATAGATTCTTTCAAAGTTACTGGAAAAGAAACAGCTTCGGGAGCAAAATTTTCATTTAATGTTGATAAGATAAAAAATGATATTGATGCACTTGATAAAAAATTTGCAGCAAACGCGGAATATCCTCTATTCATGATACCTGTTGAAGCTCCTCTTGTCGGTGATGGTGATGGACTTGCTTTCCCGTATGTACTGAAAAGCATTGATCCTACTGTATTTTACAAAGGAAAACTCCTTGTGCAGATTAACAGGGAAACCGGAAAAAAATACGGTCTGTCCGAAAATGAATCAATAGTGATTCGCTCAACAAGAGGAAAGCTGGACAAAGTTTATGTTCATTTAACAGATACTGTTGCACCTGACACAGTTGCCATGCCCCTCGGTTTCGGTCACGAATCTTACACAGTGTACGGAAGCAAGAAAGGAGTAAATCCAAAAAAAATCATGGCTGCTGACGTTGATCCTCTTACAGGAACAGCTGACTGGTGGTCAACACGTGTCAAAATAAGCTAAGAGGTTAGTCATGGAAGAGAAAAAGATAGAAATTAAAATGAAAAGAAAATGGGGGATGGCCATTGACCTTGATAAATGCACAGGCTGCGGTAAATGCTCTGTCGCGTGCAATCAGGAAAACAATATGCCGATCTTCGAAGACGATTCAGATGTCCCTAAAAGAGTTGCGTTTCTCGAACTCATGAAGGTAACTAACGATAAAAACGCAAAGTTCCCTGATGTAAAAACAGCATATTTGCCAAAAATGTGTATGCAGTGTGAAGGGAACGATAGCGGAAAACACAAAGCAGATCCTCCCTGCGTCTCAGTATGTCCGGCTGTAGCTACAGATGTCGGCGACGACGGAGTTGTAAGCCAGATATGGTCACGATGTATTGGATGCAGATACTGTCAGGCTGCATGCCCCTACGAAGCCCGTGTATTCAACTGGTGGAAACCTGAGTACGAAGGAAGTTTCAAGAAATCTCTTAATACTGATGTATCGGTTGCATCAAGAGGTACTATTGTTAAATGTACATTCTGCAGCCATATCTGGAAGAGAGAGAGAGACGCGGCAACTGCAAAAGGTATACTCGATATAAATGCTGTTATGTATACACCTGCCTGCGCTGCTATCTGCCCGACAGGAGCGATAGTTTTCGGTGATCTTAATGACCATGAATCGGAAGTTTCAAAACTCACAACTTCAAACAGGGCGATGAGACTGACAAACAGTATTGATGATATAAAAGATCCGGAAAAGAAAAAAGCGCTGCTGAATAAGAAACAGTTTGCGAATCCTAAAGTATATTATTTAACAAGCCAGAGCTGGCTCCGCGATATGATGCGGTTTAAAAAGAACTCCTGAATAAGGCAGATGGAGAGATTATAATGGAAATGTTGAAAAAAATTTTCAAAACATGTTATGACGGTATTTTTGAAGGGACATCAAAAAACACAAAGATTGCTCTTTATGTCCTTTTTGCTCTTTCAGCCCTGTTCATAATATTCGCAATCCAGATACTATTCTGGGGATTGGGATATACCGATATGGATAACAACTTCACCTGGGGAGCATGGATCATCGGAGACCTTGGACTTGTAGGTCTTGGAGGCGGTGCTTTTACTACAGGTTATATCCTCTATATTTTCAGAGTGGATAAACTCAGACCGATAATAAACTCTACTGTTCTTATCGGTTTTATGTGTTACCTTTTTACTTTTGTATTTCTTCTGTTTGACCTGGGTCAGCCTCTTCGATGCTGGTTCGGTTTCGCATATCCGAATTGGGGTAGCGGAGTTTATCCGGTTTCGATGCTTACAGAAGTTTTCTTCTGTTTATCATTTTACTTTATGATCCTTGTTGTCGAACTCATCCCAACAATTCTTGAACATAAAGTTCTGATAAAAAACAAATATGTGGCAATGATTGCACATTATATGCATTTACTTATGTGGACAATGGCTGCTGCAGGAACATTTCTCTCATTCTTTCACCAGGGATCTCTCGGTGGCGGTATGTGGGGAGCTCTTTACGCTAAACCTGTATGGTACTCGCCTACATTCTTCTTCATGGCAATTGTAGCTGCTATGGCTGGTGGTACATCATTCATGACTCTAATGCCTTATATAGCAGGTAAGATCATGAAAAAAGAAGTAGTTCCAATGGAGACTTTCCAGTTAATGGCACGTATTTCAGGCTTCATTTTCATATTCTACTTTGTTTTCAGAATATTCGACATTTACAAATCTGCTGTTGTTCTTGCTCCTATGGGGGGAAGAGAATATCTTGATATGTGGGGCGGATATTACGGAATATGGATGCTTGTACTTGAAATGCTGCTCTTTGCAGGCCCTCTGATCTTTCTTAATATTAAAAAATTCAGAGAGCAGGAAAAATTCATGGTTATCGGAATATCATGCGGCGTTGGTGCGATTGTAACAAGCAAACTCAGCGTTCTGCTTCATGGATTTTCTGCACCGAACTTCCCATGGAAAGGATTTACAGCTTATACTCCTACAATACAGGAGTGGGCGATCACACTTGGTTGTTTCTCAATAATGATCCTTATTTACATGGCTTTCATAAAATGGTTCCCTCTTTTTCCTCATCTTGAACACAATGAGCATGACGCTCATCATTAATATGATTAAAGAAAAGCTGCCGAAAGGCAGCTTTTCTTATTAATACAGAAGACACCTCTGCACCCCCGCAGGGGGCAAAGCAGAGACTATTGTGTTTTTCATATCTTCATAACTTAATATAATACCTATCCCTCCAGAAGTACGGATATTGCATATTTGATCCCTACGGTAATAAATAAAGCCCGTCTAGGTTTAAGATTGACAAAAATTGTTAACTTAAATATTTTAATTTAAACTTCAATGTAAATTGATCTGAGATTTTATACTATGATATACGGACAAAGGCTGATGATAATGGAATATATATTAGAAAAAATAAGCATCTATATAATACCTCCTTTTCTTTCAATTATTTTAGGGTGGAGTCTTGCTGCAGTTTCACTGGCAAAAGGGAAGCTCCGTACTGAAAATAGTCTATTCTCTCTTGTATGCATATGGTGGACTCTTATGCCGATGGTATTTTTATCTCACCATATCTTCAAAGGAAATATTGAACTGATAATGACAATAGAAAGAACATTCCATTTTTTTTATGTTTTTATGCCGGCAATTCTTCTTCTCTATCTTCAGAAATCATTTAATCTGAACAAGAAATACCTTGTAGCTGCTTCATTCGTCTTAAGTTTCTGTATTTCACTTTTTGTTCCTACGAAATATTATATATCAGGACTATACACCTACAGCTGGGGATACAGTGCAAAGGGTGAGATCGTTTTTGTAATTTTCGGAGCAGGTGCTTTCGCTCAGCTGCTTTACGTCATATGGTTTTTTATCGGTAAAGTAAAAACAGTTCAGAACTACACCGAACGGCTTAAACTTAAATATATACTTCTTTCATTCATCGCTGCCGCATTTATGATGATATTCAATGTTCCCGCTATAAACGGCATCGACTTCTATGCATATGGGAATTTCATGTTTATTCCTCTATCCCTTATTGCTTACGGCGTACTAAGATACAGGTTAATGGAGATCAAAACAGTTCTTCATATTACTTTGATCTGGGGGATTATATCATCACTTATACTTATCCCGAATGTTCTAATATTTGTTTTTATAAAACCTCATGTTATTGAGATGAATAATATTTCATTATTTCTTTTCCTTGTAGCATGGTTTATTATTAATTATTTTTATTTTAAAAGAATAAAGCCGATAATAGACAGAACATTTAATAAGGAAAAATTCAACCTCATTAATTCTGAAATCGGTTTTGCAGACAATATCTCTTTTCTTAAAACTCTTGATCAACTGATAGAATTATTTACCTCGGCGCTGATGGTTAACCTTCATTTTAAAGATATCTCTTTCTACTTCAGTGCAGAAGAGGGTCTTACTCTAAAAGATCAAGCAGGCAGAACATTTGAAATAGATCCGGAACTTTATGAATGGTTCACAAATGATGATCATTTTATCGAAATAGATATGATGAGAACAAATCCGTACTACTCACCTGTATTTGACAAAATGTTAACTCTTTTCAATCAATTTGACTGCTCATACATTATTCCTCTTGTAAGAAACAATGAGCTTGTCGCTGTTGCATTCTCAGGTGAAAGAGTTAATCTGAGTAATATAAACAGAGACGAAGCCCGTTTTCTTGAAAGTGTTAAACGATCTATGGCAATATCAATAAACAATTCCATCCTCTATCAGAAACTGAGCGACCTGAAAGATAAACTCGAAGACAAAGTTGCCATCCGGACTGAAGAACTCCTAAAAGCGATGGAAGGTGTTGAGTTCGCAAATAAAAATCTGACAGCTGCAAATGAAGAACTCAATGAAACACGAAAAATGGCTGAAATAGATATGAAAATGGCTGTACATGTACAGAAATCGATATTCCCTAAAATTCCCGACAACCTCTCCGGCTGGGATATTGCTGCTTCGTTTATGCCCATGTCCATGGTATCGGGCGACCTTTATGATTTCTATATTGAAGACAATCAATTGAAGGGTATGATCCTTCTTGACGTATCGGGGCATGGCATAGCTTCAGGACTGATTACCATGATAGCGAAATCTGTTTTCTATCGTAATTTTTTCATGCACAGAGATCTAAAACTTGGCCAGGTTGTAGAAAACGCAAACAGGGAATTGATCGGAGAGATCGGCAATACTGATAAATATGTCACGGGGGTTATTCTGAGATTTGAAGATGACTGCATAGAGTATGTCAATGCAGGGCATCCTGATATTATGTTCAAAAAAAGAGATAGTAAAAATGTCAGAGTAATAAATCCCGAAGATAAAAACTTTAAAGGATCGATTCTTGGAATCACCGATATGAATTTCCCTTACAAGTCACTCAAACTTAAAACAGATAGCGATGATGTTATTGCGTTATTTTCTGACGGTATACTCGAAGCTTCCGGTGCCGATAACAGCCGGTTCGGAATTCAGAGAATAGCACAAGCTATGACATCCAGCGAAGAAGAGAACGCCGACGGAATACTGAGCAGAATAATGGATGATTTTTTAAAATTTACAGGGACTCCAAAACTTACTGATGACCTTACTGTAATTATTCTTAAAAGGCGATAATTCTATAAAGAATAAATACTGAAAGAAGACCAAAAAGGTTATGGATTAGTGTCCATAACCTCAAATTTAAAAATACTTCATTTCATAAATTTCAGCATATTTCAACAAAGCGCGGAATACCGGTAAACCCCTGGCTTAATTATTTATTGTGCAATTCAAAAGCCTTAACTGTATTAAACAAAAGCATAGCAATAGTCATTGGCCCTACCCCTCCAGGAACTGGAGTAATTGCAGATGCTTTAGCAGCTGTGCTTTCAAAATCTACATCACCGACAATTATAGTTTTAGTACTATCAGAAGGATCAGGAATTCTGTTAACACCGACATCGATCACAACTGCTCCCTCTTTTATCATGTCGCCAGTTACAGTATTTGCTCTTCCGGCTGCGACCACAAGTATATCCGCCTGTTTTGTATAAACGCTGATATCACGTGCAGCAGTATGACAAACTGTAACTATACAGTTTGCTCTTTCATTTTTCTGCAGCATCATGTTTGCCACAGGCTTGCCGACTATATTGCTTCGTCCAACAACAACAACATGTTTTCCCTTTAAGTCCTTTACGTATCTGTATATAAGCTCCTGAATTCCTGCCGGCGTACAGGGATAAAAACAATCCACATCCGCAACCATTTTCCCGGTATTTACAGGATGAAATCCGTCTATATCCTTATCGGGATTGATGGCATTTATTATATCATTTTCATGAATATGATCTGGAAGAGGAAGCTGTACAAGAATTCCGTTAACACTTTTGTCATTATTCAGTTTATCTATAAGAGATAAAAGTTCATCTTTAGATGTACTGCCTGGGAGTATATGCTGGAATGAACGGATGCCGACCTCTTCGCAGCCCCTCCCTTTCATCTTTACATATACAGCAGACGCAGGATCATCTCCAACCAGAACAACTGCTAGTCCCGGAACTGCATTGTATTTCTTTTTCAGCTCTTCAACGTTCAGCTTTATTTTTTCTCTGATTTCACTGCTTATTTTTTTACCATCAATTATTTCAGCCATTTGTCCTCTCTCCCCGCCCCCTCTGGCCTTTGGCCATCTCCCCCACAAATGGGAGGAGCAATTGGGTGTTTAATTATTTATAAAAATTTCGATGCTGTATTTCATCTCTTCAGCAAGTTTTAACCGTTCTATAAGTGATTCGGGATTCGCTGTTATAGATAATTTTTCTTTTTTATCCAATGATTTGATGTAAGCCTCAACATGCATCGCGTCACCACGTTTGCCGGTTATCTTCCATGACGCTTCGATACTTTGAGGTTTAAACGCTCTTGTATATTTCGCTCCGCTCTTTCCGGAAACATGTTTATTAAATCTTTTTTCTATGTCAACAGTATAGCCGGTATATAAACTGCCGTTACTGCATTCGATGATGTATACATAGTAATCTTTCAGACCTCATCCCCCTGCCCCCCGTCTCCTCAAGGAGAAGGGGGAATAGAACAAGTGGCTTAAACCAATTGTTCTGTTTGATACAAAAAATTTCATCCAATAACCTTCCCCCTCTCCATTTGGAGAGGGGGATCGAAGGTGTGAGGTCTTCCTTCTAAAACAACCCCGTGATAACGCCGTCATCTGTAATATCAATATTAAGTGCTGCCGGCTTCTTTGGAAGTCCCGGCATTATCATAATCTCTCCGGTATGAACGACAAGAAATCCCGCCCCTGCAGATAAAGAAACATCTCCAACAGAAATTTTAAATCCAGAGGGTCTATTCATAAGAGCAGGATCATCAGAAAGTGAATACTGAGTTTTAGCAATACATATGGGAAGATTGCC
>JBBRFT010000074.1:0-13932 GCA_038241375.1 Spirochaetota bacterium | reverse complement strand
ATCGGTACGGATAAAAGTATCTCTGCTCATCATATTACCTGAAGAGACATCAATTATAATAAACTTCCCATTGTTGCCGTAGACCGCTTTTACCTTTTCATTTGTTAAATATTCAACGTCATGCTTCGGCATCATACCGTTAAGAGAATTTTCAAACTCCAGCTTCGGAAGACCAAGACCGAGCACAATTGTCACAACAACAAGAAACAGTATGGTTATTTTCGGATAATATACCGGTATTCGAAAAAATCGTTCTAATAATTTTTCAATCACTTTTTCCTCCGCCCGATTTTCTTTTTTGCCAGCCCGTCAAGAATCAGCGCTTTGAATGATTCAATTGTGGACTGCATTGTTAAATTATTCTTTATAACATATCCGGGGAAGAGAACGGCCTGTGCAGCGCCCATAATCATATCTACCGCGATAGTTGTGTCTATATTTTCATTCATTGATTGTGCAGCTATTCCTGACTCGATTGTACGCCTCACAAGATCGCGATGATCATCTCTGAACTTATCAATTTTAATATTGATATCGGGATAGTCGTTCTGTATATCTCTAAGAAGCGGCAGGGAAACACTCCCGAGCAGTTCAAACATAGCATTAAAAATATGATCTATTTTTTCCATAGCTTCAATCGGCCGGAGATCAATTTCAACAAACCGGGTGTTCAGCCTTTCTAGAAGTTCATCAAATATTTCTGTGACAATCTGATCTTTCCCGTCAAAATATTTATATAAAGTTTTCTTTGAAATTCCACATCGTTTTGCTATCATATCAAGAGTAATACTCTTGATACCGAAAATTTGAATCTGTTCTCTGAAAATATTGAGTATCTTTTCTTTTATATTACTTGACATCTGTACCGATCCCCTATCTATGGAAACTGAGAACACCATCATAGTTTCCATAGACTTTTGTCAAGATAAAAACGGAGAATTCATGAAAAGAAAAATCTTCTTCTATATAACCCTTCTATTACTGATAACCATCCATGCCGCTGGAGAGGATGAGTCCACGGCTTCATTCGAAATAAGAGGGTACATTGAAAACAATAATATTATTAGCACATACCCGGAACAGGATCTCCCTGATATTTTCAAAAAGAATGAGCTGCACAGTAAATTTAATATCAGATACGGCACAGATGAGCTGTATGGAATAATTATCTCTAATCAATACGCGCTCCCTTCTGCTTTGAATGAAAATTATCCATACAGCGACTCATTCCGTGTATCACGGAATGGTAAAATTTTGAATAAGAGCTATGAACTTAATTTTAACGAAGCATATGTTAACGCGACATTTCCCATCGTGAGGCTTCGCGCCGGGAATCAGATTTACGGCTGGGGTACCGCTGATGTTTTTAATCCTACTTCGTATTTCAGCCCCATGGATCTGAGGGAATTTATATTTAAAAATGAAGATGAACGTGTTTCTGGAATACCATCTTTTTCGGCAATGTGGTTTATCGGCGACTTCACACTTGAGACTGTTTTTGCTCCGGTACAGGTCGCATCTGAAATTCAAACAGGGTCGGGCTTCTGGGCTATAAAAGAAAAAAAAGGCCCATTCCCGGTGATAATTGAAAACCCCGAGCCGCTCTCTGCCGATCCTGAAAACTTCGCATACGGCATAAGATTTTCAGGAACCTTTTTTGGTGTAGACGCATCGACAAGCGCATACTACGGCCCCGACAGGGAACCACTCATGCGCCCTATCCGCACATTAATTGATCCGGGCAAACCGGTTTCTATACTTGTAGAACCGGAATACCGGATGACAGCCGCAGGGGGATTTGACCTCTCGGCAAATTTCGACCCATTCGTGGTTCAGGCTGAAGTGAGTTATTCACCATATCGTTCCGGTGTAGCAGATCAGCCTTACAGCGCAGATGTATCTCTCCCTTTTGAAATTTTAAAAAATAAAACGTTAACGTATACAATCGGTGCCAATTATTTTATTCCGATGAAAAAACTTTTTGAATGGCACACTGGAAATGCTGTTCTCACTGCAGAGTGGATGCAGATTATAAACTCAAACGACAAGGTAATGGATCCGCTCCTGACAGATATTATCAGTACAAGATTTGAAGATACTTTTTTTGAGGACCGGCTGAAGTTTTCAATTACCGCTATGGCCGATATAAAAAACTCCGGTATGAGTGTATTTTCAAAAACAGGATGGGATTTTCAGAATGGATTTTTTCTTGAATTAGCTTATATTTATATCAAAGGGAAAGATGGTTCAGTATTCGGATACTACGACAATAATGACCATATAAACGTGAGGTGCCGCTATGAATTCTAAACTTATTTACTATATAATAATTATTTTTATATCTGCCGTCATAGGATGCGGCGCTCCCGTTGAAAACAATACCACATTATCAGGCAACATAGAGATCCCCGGTACTCTGAGCGGATCCGCAGAAGGACCGCTCTTTATAGCTATTTCAAAGAGTGATAATATTGAAGATATAATGAATGATCCGGTAAACAGTATCCTTTATGTAAGCGCAATTGACAGATCAAAAATGACTTTTTCTTTTAATCTTGCAGATGCAGGGCTACAGTCGGGCGAAACTGTTTTTCTCTTTGCCTTTGCCGATAATGACTACAGCGGAGGAGTCCCTTACCCCACGCCGGGTGATGTTGTTGGATTCTATGTTAACCAGGAGACACTCTCTACAGGATTCAGATTATCTGAAGAGGGCAACAATGTTCTGATAAACGTAAACCGCCTGCAATATGATATCTCTCCGGAGATAATAGGAATAATTGACAGCACTGAATCGGGAGAAATTACGCTGATAGCATATGCCGGTGATTTCAGCTCTACAGATTTTACATCTCTCAATGTGAATGCGGTAATCGGATACAAAAAAATTCAAAAGGGAATGTATCCCTGCCAGTTTAATCTTAAAGTTATGCCTTACGGATATAATACTCCAATCCAGGGAGTCTATGTCATTGCTCTCCTTGATCGAAACGGGAACGGCATCCCCGACGGAGGAGATGCCATCGGTTTCCCTGTAGAATCCGAAACAGGTTCATACCCCCTTGCAATTACTGTGACAGATGGAACGGTTGCAATACCTGCAATAAAGTTTAAAATTGAAGTAGCAGATGATCCCGACCCATCACTGCCGCCGCTTAGATTAATAGGATCATTCAACCCGCCGGATGGTTATAATGCCGCCTCAAAACCTGTAAGTATTGTTGTAGTAAAAGGAACCGATCCTAATACTGTATTTGAAAACCTTAAATATCTCGAAAACTTCAGCGGATTTTACTATTCAATTCTTCCTGCCGGCGATACAGAGTTCGCCATCACTCTCCCTCGTACAGATTTCGCTCCGGGAGATAATGTATTCGTTATTGCCCTATGGGATAAAGATTTTACAAGCGGAGTACCAAAGGCAACACAGAATGACATGGTTGGATTTCTGCAAAATAAAAACAGTTTCGAGTATTCCATAGTACTGCAGGATAACGACAACAATATAGTTAAAACAGCATCTGAATATACTGTTAACGGAACATCGGGATACTCATTCTCTGTTGACCGGATAATGTATGAACATGATGCAAAGATCAAGTTCAAGCTCGAAAAGGGGAGCCTCACAGATAGTGAATTTGCAAACGGAAACAGAGTTATAATTACAGCTGTTTGGGACACGGGGACGGTCTCAACCGGTTATGTAATTACCATGGATAAAATTATAGCATCTGTAAACATTACTATCAGTCACGACATCGGCGCGACCACAACTGACTGGTACACCATGCCTGTAATCCCGGCACTTTACAAGGATATACCTGCCCTGTCCGGACCTGACCTGATGATAAACAATGTATGGATACTTGCCGTACTTGATTCAAATGGAAACGGGAAACCTGATAGCGGGGAAAAGATCGGTTTCTATTGGAAGAGAGACCTTTCCACATTCTTTATATATATGCCGGACAAGCTCCCCGCTCCACTTTCAGATGGGAATACTTTTCTGCAGAAGACTGTAAGATTTTCAAATAATACCTATTAAATATACAAAGGGGGAAATTTTAAAACTCACCTCAATCGCCCCTATCTTTGGAAAGAAAGAAAGGGGCGCGGCAGTAGCCGAGGGTGAGTCTAAAAAGTTTTAATAAAATTCATCTGGTCTAAACACTAGATCCGGATAATTTACAGTTATGCGGGAATTTTATTACTCCTGACCCATATTTTCTGGACTTCTGCCTGTTTTACAAGTTCATCCCTCACCGCCGGGTGGGCAATTTTTATCAGCTCCTCGGCTCTCTGCCATGTGGTTTTACCCTTCAGCATTGCTATTCCGTATTCGGTAACTACATAGTTTGTTATACTTCGCGGAACAGTAACAGCCGCTCCTGGAGGCAAAATCGGAGTAATCCGCGACACAATCTTTCCATCAACTTCATTCGCAGACTTAAGACAGATAAGTCCTTTCCCTCCGACAGAACGGTACGCGCCGAAAATAAAATCGAACTGCCCCCCTGTACCGGATATCTGCCTTACCCCTGAAGACTCGGAACAGACCTGACCGTAGAGATCAATCTCAACGGCATTATTTATAGCTACAACATTATCATTCTGAGCAATACGAAAAGGATCGTTTGTGTAGCTTACGGGATAACTGGCACACACCGGATTGCTGTCGAGAAAATCATAAAGCTTATTTGTACCCATTGCAAAAGTATAAACAATCTTCCCCTTATCGACGTTCTTATACTTCCCGGTGATGTTTCCGTTATTATACATATCGACAAATGAATCGACAAGCATCTCAGTATGAATCCCAAGATCTTTCAGATCGGATTTTGCAATAAGGTCTCCCACTATATTTGGCATTGCGCCAATTCCAAGCTGAAGACAGGCTCTATCATGTATTTCATTCATAACAATCTCTGCAATTTTTCGATCTACATCGGAGACCGGTGTTTCCGGGAGCTGAATCAGCGGACGATTGTCTCCATGAACTATATAATCTATCTGAGAAATATGTATCGATTCTCTCGCCCCGCCCAGGCACTGAGGAATAGCTTCATTTACTTCAGCTATTACCATTCTTGAAGCTTCACACATAGCCATGGAGATTGAATTACTGGTACCTAGATTACAGAAACCGGATTTATCCATGGGACCGACTTTAATCATGGCGACATCAGGCTTAACATATCCGCGCTCAAAAAATGAAGGTCCTTCATGATAAGTCAGAGATATGTAATTGCAGAGATCATGATCATGAGACTTCCTGCTTGCACCGCTAAAATGCCAGTCGTTGAAAATAAAATGTTTTCTATCGGGATCTTTCTGAACAATCTGAGGAACATATGGACAACAGACCGCCCGAACCTGTACATTATGAAGCTCATCTTTTCTTGCGGCAAGCGCCGCGTCGAGCACATGCGAGTTCATTACAAATTCGCCGTAGTGCACCAGATCACCCGATTTAACAATCTTTACGGCATCTTCCGCGGTAACTGTTTTCTTCTGATATTCTAAATTATAATCCATTACGATACCCCCTGATTATTCAGTATTACTGTTATTACTATAGACGCTTAACAGAAATCCGGCAATCAGGCGTATCAGTATTTATTCAGTAGGTGTATATATATAATATCCCATAGGGTTTGCCCCTATGGGATATTATATATTGATCAGCAGGCTTAATGATGATGCAATTTTTTTAAATTTATCCCACCACATTCCGCGGAGTTCCATTTTTAAATGCTTTTATATTCTCAGCAACCTCTGCAACAAGTCTTCTCCGGGATTCAATACTTGCCCATGCTATGTGAGGTGTAATAATAAGATTCGGAGCTTTTAATAGCGGATCATCTGCCCGAGGCGGTTCCTGCTCCATTACATCAATTGCCGCACCAGCAATTATTCCATTCTCAAGAGCATGACAGAGAGCAGCAGAATCGACAACAGGACCTCTTGCCATATTAATTAGAAATGCAGTCTTCTTCATACGGGAGAGAAAATCTTTATTAATAATGTTTTTCGAAAAATCTGTAAGAGGCATATGAATCGAAATAAAATCCGATTCAGCGGCAAGATCATTCAGCGCCAGTCTCAGGTAAGGTCCGTCAGATTTACTCTCATCACGCTTAAGTACAACTACCTTCATCCTGAATGCTTCACAAAGACGGGCAACCTCTTTCCCTATGGCACCGAGTCCCATTATTCCGATTGTCTTACCTTCAAGATCAAAGAACGGCCATGTACCCATGGTAAATATATCGGATTTACTCCAGGAACCGTCATGAGCTGCATTATTATATTTAACCAATTGTGTAGACATGGCAAGAATAAACGACATCGTAAGCTGAGACACTGTAGTTGTCGAATAACCGGGAACATTAGAAACTATTATACCTCTCATTTTAGCCGCGGCAACATCTATATTATTATAACCTGTTGCAGCCTCGGCTATCATCTTCAATCCTGTACATTTAGAAATTGTCTCTTCATCAACTACAACTTTGTTTGTAATAATAACTGCAGCATCTTTACACCGGTCTGCTATCTGAGCCTTTGATGTAATCCGATGGCAAACCAGTTCGCCTAGTTCAGCAATAGATGAAAACTCAATGTCTCCAAAATCCACTGTAGATGAATCAAGAAATACTATTTTATCACTCATTTTTATCCTCCATAAATTATAAACCATTTTTATAGAAAAACGCTTTATTTCATCCCCGCCGCAGCAGGTGCCGGGGATTCACGTTTTAATTATAAAAAAAATTCATTCTGGAAGTAAAGCTAAAAATTTTTTAAACTCACCCCCCTCTCGGTAGCGAATTATTTTAAGGGGTGCGTATGCTTCGCATACGCGGAAATGGGGGATTACGGGGGCGCTGCCCCCGTAATCCCCCATTTCAGGCGCAGTGCGCAGCGCTGTGCCCCCAAAAATAATTTGCTCCCCCCTCTCTCTTTCTTTGGAAAGAAAGAGAGGGGGATTGAGGCGGAAATTTTATTCTATTTTGCAGCAGAAAAATTCTTTTTACGAAGCCCCTCTTTTTTTCATCAAAGAAAGGGGCGCGGCAGTAGCCGGGGGTGAGCTAAAATTCAAACTATTCTTCCAGCGCTCCGGTGAATATTGCGCTGGTTGCCCTGGTGACTGAGGTTTCACCAAAAAGCAGATATTCTGTATATCCGAAAAATTTCTGAAATTCAGAACCAATATAGAACTGACCTGATAAAACTCTTCCTGTATAATATGCGGCTTCATTATTTTCTGCAAGAAGTTTTTCGCGTTCCTCCCCTTTTTTATCTCCCACAAGCTCCTTCATTTTTGCAGTGGCTACAGTTAAGCCCCATAGATGCATCCATGCGTATGTTAGTTTTGTAAAAGCCTGCTGAAGAGGTGTGGCGTTTGCAAATATGTTCAGAAATTTCCCTCCGGCCATATCAGCTTTAAAAAGAGTGATGACTTCATCCATTTTTTTGACAGCATTCTCCATTGTTACAAGATATTTATCTTCGACAATTCCCTTCGCTGCCGAAATGGCCTCGGCTATTTTTTTCTTGTACACTGTATAATTGATCTGGTCCTTATTCATGAGAATTTTTCTCATGGCAAGATCCATAGACTGTATACCGTTTGTTCCTTCATAAATAGCAAGAATTTTAGCATCACGTGCATACTGTTCAACAGGATAATCGCAGCAGAAACCGTATCCGCCATAAGACTGAATCGCGTCACCGGTCACTTCCCATGCAGTATCTGTATTTCCGGCTTTATTTATCGGAATAAGAATCTCAATCAGGGCCTGAGCCTCATCCTTAACTGTACCCGTTTCAACATGCGTTATATCATTAAGATATGCAAGATAATATGTAAGAGACCTCATCGCCTCAACTTTTGACTTCATAGAGAGAAGCATTCTCTTTACATCGGGGTGGTTTATTATCGGAACCCCCTTCGCTTCAGGATTGAGCATCTGGGTAACATCAACACCCTGTATTCTGTTACGGGTATATGTAACTGCATGCATATAAGCCGCACTCGATACAGAACCACCCTGACTCGCAACATAGAGACGGGCTTCATTCATCATCTGAAACATGATCTTCATCCCCTGTCTCTCCTGCCCCAGAAGAATACCACGGCATCCCCCTTCATCACCGAAGTTCATTGTACACGTAGCAGAAGCTGTAATCCCCATTTTATGCTCAATCCCCGAACAGTTAACATCGTTGAACTCTCCCGCTGAACCATCTTCTTTTACCCAGTACTTAGGAACCATAAAGATAGAGATACCTTTTGTTCCTGCCGGGTCCCCTTCGATACGGGCAAGAACCGGATGAATCATATTCTTAAAGTAATTATTGTCTCCCGAGGAGATAAAAATTTTCTGCCCGGTGATGGTATAAGTACCATCGGCATTCTTTACAGCTTTTGTTTTAAGAGCTCCAACATCTGAACCTGCATCGGGCTCGGTGAGACACATTGTTCCGCCCCATTCACCGGAAAGCATTTTCCCGATGATTGCATCTTTATCCGTTCCCTCTTTCATAAAATTCAAGACAAGATTCATTGAACCGATGCTGAGCATGGGATACATTGTAAATGAAACACCCGCGGCGGAAAAGAAATCGGTGGTGGCATAATAGATTGACTCGGGCATCCCCATCCCGCCGATCTCGGGACTATTGGCTATACCGATAAAACCGGCTTCATAATAAGCATCGAGCCCCAACTTAAAACCTTCAGGAATGATAACCTCCTTTGTTGCAGGATTATACTTCGCGTGTTCTTTATCCGCCTCCTGATTAACAGGATAAACTTTTCCTACTGCAATTTTTTCAGCAAGGGTAAGAACCTCTTCAAATGTATCTCTGTCGAAATCCGCGAATAACGGATATTTATTAAGCTGATCAACTTTAAGCATTTCAAAAAGTATAAAACGTACATCTCTTGAATCAATAACTGGATTAAGTGCCATAAACTCCCCCTGAACTATTAGCTAAGCTAAGATATAATTCCTATCATCTGAGCAAACCTCAGATAATCAAGAACATTTCTTTTTTAACTCTCCGCAAATTGTATTTTTTTACAATACGTATTAAAAATATACATAAATCTATAAATGACTAATTATGTTCTAAAATTCTGTTAAAATTATAAACAATTAATTATCGTGAGTACAGTTTTTCGTGATAAAATTATACATCAGCGTAAACATCATTGATGAATAAAAACTCTTATATAGTAAAATTCAACCTAAGACAGACTCAAAAATCGACCGTACAGTCTGCGGAGCTGCTTCATTTTATTCCGGATAATCGATCATCAGCCAGGTTCTGATATTACTATAACAAATAGAAATATTCCGTACAATAGGTCGGTTCAGTATTTATTCAGTCGGAGTAACTACGAATTTTTCCATAGGGTCTCCCCCTATGAAGTGTGATTATTTCCTGCGGGTAAGCTCCCACTGTGATGCATGCTGAATCAGTTCCGTGGCATTTTTCAGATTCAGTTTCTCTTTTATATGCTCGCGGTATGTATCCACAGTTTTAATGCTTAGACGGAGAATCGATGCAATCTGCTTTGTTTCATGACCGCTGCCTATAAGTTCAAATACCTGAAGTTCACGGTCAGTGAGAGTTGAAATTCGAGTATCACCAGCCTCGTCGTTTTTCCCTATAACTTTTTTCAGCAGCTGATTCCGGATTTTCTCGCTTGCGTAAATTTCTCCGGCAATAACTGTTCTGATCGCCTTAACAATAACATCCGATGCCTCTTGCTTCATTATGTATCCGGTTGCTCCCGCAGCGAATGAGCGTTCAGCATAAAACGATTCATCAAATACAGAGAGCACAAGAATCGGGACCTTCTGGTCGGAGCGCCGTATATATTTGATAAGATCAATTCCGCTCATGTCTTTCAGCGAAATATCAACGATAATCACGTCCGCTTTATCATTCTTCAGATACTCAAGCGCCTTATCTCCGCTGTCAACCTCCTGACAGATGCACATATCATCAAGCTGTGATATGAGCATACAGAGTCCCATCCTTACTATAGAATGATCTTCAACAATCATAACAGAATACTTTTTATTTTTAGTAAAACCAGGCATATTAAAACCTCGTATTTAAATTACCAATTTTTGGATCATTTCTGTATAGAGCAGAATATCCGCACTCCTGACGATGCGGGATTATTCCCGATATTTATTTTAGCACCGATCAGCTTAGCTCTGAATTTCATAAGCTTAAGACCCAGACCTGTTGAGTTCCTGAAATTTACTCCTTCAAACCCTCTGCCGTTGTCGAGCACCTCAATCTCGGTTTTGCCGCCATTCCCCCGAAGACTTATAACAATATGATCCGCGGCTCCATGTTTTACAGCATTGTGAACCGCTTCATTAACTATATAATAAAGCTCCGTAGCCTTCATAACATCCAGATCAGCAGCACCACACTCCTCTTCAAATACACATGAGATTTCATAAAGTTCACTTATCGAAGCTGCCAGATTTTTAAACGCGCTGGGGAGACCTTCATAATCGATCTCCACAAGAAAAAGACCTTTCAGAAGCTTCTTTGTCAGAGTGAGAGATTCACCTATAAGATTATATATTTTTTTTATATCCCGAATCTCAATGTCCCGGCCTCGCTCCTTCTTCATCTCCAGGCTACGTATTATCAAAGAGATACCGGTAAGATACTGTATAAGGTTATCGTGAAGAAGTTCGCCCACACGCTGCTGTTCACGCTTACTTATTTCATTTATCTGCGTGAGGAGATAATTATATTCAGTCATATCAACAAGTGTAACTACATACTGTGAGTCATCAGGGCCGAGTGCTGTCAGACAGTAAACATCACGCACTTCACCCGACTTGACTTTAAGTTTAAATTCACTTTTATTTATCAGAGACGCTTCATCGGCTCCGAGCTCCCGGGCGTTTTTCCTGATTTCACGGACATACTCGGGGATGACAAAATCCTGCCATGTCATTCTCCCCTCAATCTCTTTTTTACTGAACCCCGACAGGGTAACCATACCGTTATTGACAAGGGTAAGGACATCGTTCCGGACAATCCCCATTGCCGAACCTGTACACTCGAAAACAGTTTTGTACATCTCCTCAGAAAGCCGGAGAGCATCTTCAAGTTTTTTCTTCTCCGTGATGTCGAAGAAGATTGAGATAATACAGTTCTCTCCGTTAAGGAGTATCGGCTCTGCTGAATAGATGTAGTTATGAAGATCTCCGTTTCTGTGTCTGAATACTATTTCAATATTCTTAACAACCTTACCATCTTTCAGCGGAGATATATTTCTTTCCCTGGCCTCGGCCGGTTCCCAGATATTAATATCATAGACGGTTCTCCCGACAATATCTTTACGGCTGTAACCGGTATTTCTTATAAACTCATCATTGACTTCGACAATTCTTCCTGTTTCGAAAGTTGTAACACTGAGACTTATCGGAGCGAGACGGAAAGATCGTGAAAACCTCTCTTCGGATATACGCAATGCCTCTTCAAGTTTTTTCCTTTCGGTAATATCAAAGAAGTTTGAAATAATACAGTCAACACCATCCACAGAGATAAGATCCGCGGAAAAAATGTAATCATGAAGATCACCGTTTTTATGCCTGAAAACAATCTCCATATTTTTTACCGCACTGCCGCGCCTGACAGGAGATATAATCCTCTCCCTCAATTCCGGTGTTTCCCATATATTAATATCAAGAACTGTATTACCTATAACCTCGTCGCGGGTATAACCTGTATTTCTTAAAAACTCATCATTAACTTCAATAACTGTTCCATTGGCAAGAGTTGTAATTGTAAGACTTATCGGGGCAAGATGAAATGATCGTGAAAATTTCTCCTCGGATATCCGGAGAGCGTCTCCGGTTTCTTTAATCTCAGGAGCAGGATTATCTCTGGGAATAACCTTAAATACAGCGCATATATAAATTTCATTTTCAACCCGGCTGATAAAAAATCCTATGGAGAGATTGTGAATCTGACCATGTGGAGATTTCAGCAAAATCTTGAATTCCCGTTTTACGGCAGAAACATCAGATTTCGAAAGTGAGGCAACCAGCCTCTCCGATTCGGCAGCAATATCGGTCTCACTCTCATCCTGAAGCTGCCGGAGGATATCCCAAATCTGCAAGCCCGATGTTTCCGCCAAAGTAATCCCCGTTATTTTTTCCATTGCAGGATTCCATTCTACAACAAAGCCCCTGTTATCAAAAATGGCGATACCATCACTTAAAAAACCGGATATAATATTGATCATATCCGGTTTGTCTTTTTCATTATATGTATGGTTAATTTTCATTCTCTATATTAGAAACAATTATAGAGCAATTGCAAGCACTATTTAGAGAATCTGTTTTCAATCAAATACTTAAGCCATTTGAATTCCAATAAAATGCAACTCCGCCTAATTCTGCCGGAAACCCTTATCTTTATCCCGAATCTTTCCTGTCATTTCAATAAATTTTTCGTAAAAATCCTTCAGCTGATCATCATCCCGGAGAGCCCTGACTGCCGGCACATTCCCGTCAATTATATCCTGAATATGTTGAGTCATAACATATATCGGACCGGAAATTGTATGTGTTAACCGGATAAGATAGTAAAAAAGAATTAATCCCATTAACAGCATGAAAAATGCAATAATTGAAATAACAATAAAGCCGGATTTCAGAAGCCCCTTAAGTACAGCAATGTGTGCTTCAATTACCTCAATACTTTTATTATGATCATCAGAAATCTTTCCGGACATAAGCTTAAGATCGGGACTGTAAGTCATATCCGAATATTTAATAAAAGAATTAACAATATTCTGTTCAGTCTCGACTGCGACATTAAGATTTGAAATTGTCCCGCTGATTTTTTTATCAGTGAGCACTGTATGTGCTACCAGAAATGCTATAATAAAGAAAAAAGCTATAAAATAAAAGCGTATTACATAAAATGTTGTTCTCAACTGCAGCTTCTTATCAATCAGTCTTTTCCGTTTCATCTATTTTCTCCGGAGTTAATCTTATTTATACATAAAAAAATCTTTTTACCCGCAATATATATTGAGGGCTCTGCGCTTCACAATGCCGGTAATCCTCACTTTCAGCGCATGCGGAGCATACTCACCCTTAAAAATAATTCGTTCACTTTTCCCCCCGTCACGTATGATGATGAGAAACGTATTCCTTTATTCAAAAAAATATGTTAACAAATTAGCATTTAATAAACATGAAAAACAAGCCCCCGTCAAGCAAAATGACTTGTAAAACAGTAATTTCTAGATCCATTTTTTTCTCTAAGAAAATCCGGCCAGACTTTAAAATATCGCACCATTTATCTCTCTATTGAAAAAATCAGTTAAGCTGCAGATCTAAAGTACTTCATTAAATCTGACCGATTTTAAAAATCAAAATCACTCCCTGCAAAAAAGACCTTTAAACAGCTAACAGCAATTTAAACTCCCGGATAAAAAGCCGGTCACTTATCCTTTATTAAAACTGAAGGAGCAGCTGCCTCTCTCCACACTCATCTCCCTCATTCTCAAAATTAGATAAAGATATCCCCAAAAGCCTTATTTTCTTATTCCCTGCTTCGGTATATTTTAAAAGACGCAGTATTTCATCCATAATAACATCGGCAGAATCAGCGGGATCGTCAACAGTTGTGCTGCGGGTACAGAGCTGAAAATCAAAATACTTCACCTTAAGCGTGATAGTTCTCCCCTTCAGGCATTTTCTTTTATACGCGGCTTCCAGCTCTTCGGCTATCTCGCGCAGAATAGAATGAATCAGATTCAGGTCAAGTATGTCCTCATCAAGGGTTATCTCGCGACCATAGGATTTTCTTTCTCGATAGGGCATAACCGGCCGATTATCAATTCCGCGGACAATATCGTAGTAGAAC
>JBBRFT010000073.1:0-14022 GCA_038241375.1 Spirochaetota bacterium | reverse complement strand
CATCATTTGGAGCCTGTACAGAAACCGTAGTTCCGACAGCTATAGCAAAAATTTGATAGCCCTGATATCCGCGTAAGGTTGCTGCATGAGAAGCGTATGTATTAGCATTACCAAAACCTCTAGCTAAATCCGGCATATTGTCATACTGTGAAATCAAAGGTACTATGGCACCTTCAACGGTGGCCGCAAATGCTGTATCAATAGGTCCACCATTATCAAAAGTCACATTAACCGTAACTGCCGACAAGCTCCCCGACGACAGAACTACAAAAAGATATATAATTAAGAGCCTGTTTTTCATAACAAATCTCCAGTTTAAGAAAGTTATAACAATTTATATAATTTATCCAGATTAATCCACTATATTTTTAGCAGGATTTCATGATTTTACAAAACCTGTACAAACCCCTTCTCCATCTTTTTTGGGGAAGGTGCCCGACAGGGCGGATGGGGAGGGACACGTACTCCTGTAAAACTTTAAATTCTCTGTTACAAAGTCTGTTTTACACAAAAACCGGTTCCCCGTTTTTTATATCCATCTTAATTGTACAGTTCTCCTTAAAATCCTTTGAAAGAATCTTTACAGAGAGAGGGTTGAGTATATACTTCTGTATAGCTCTTTTCAGAGGCCTTGCACCGAAAGCAGGATCGTACCCCTCCTTCGCGAGAAAATCCAGTGCACTGCGTGTAATCTCAAGAGAGACACCTCTCTCCTTCAGGCGGAGAGCTACATCTGTGAGCTGATTCTTAACTATATCGGCGATATTCTCCTTTGTCAGCGGATTGAAAATGATTACCTCATCGACCCTGTTCAGAAATTCAGGTTTAAAATTCATTTTCAACTCCTGTTCTATGCCGGCCATTCTGTCAGCTTCCGGAATAGACTGATCACCAATATATGAAGTTCCGATATTCGATGTCATTATAATAAGTGCGTTTTTGAGATCCACTACACGCCCTTTCGAATCGGTAAGTCTCCCCTCGTCAAGAATCTGAAGAAAGATATTAAACACATCGTGGTGCGCTTTTTCGATCTCGTCGAATAATATTACAGAATAAGGTCTTCGCCTGACAGCTTCCGTGAGCTGCCCCCCCTCTTCGTAGCCCACATATCCCGGAGGAGCACCGATGAGTCTTGCCACGGCATGTTTCTCCATATATTCGGACATATCTATACGTATTACAGATTTCTCGTCGTTGAACATGAATTCAGCAACAGCCTTTGCTGTTTCGGTTTTACCCACACCGGTCGGTCCGAGAAAAATAAATGTTCCCACGGGACGATTCGGGTCCTGTATGCCCGAACGGGATCGTCTTACCGCGCCGGAGATAGCCTCTACAGCCTTCCTCTGGCCGATGACCCGTTTTTCAAGAAAACTCTCCATATGTATAAGTTTCTCTTTTTCACCCTCAAGCATTTTTGAAACGGGTATACCGGTCCATCGCGCCACCACTGCCGCAATCTCCTGATCCGTAACCTCCTCTTTCAGAAGAGAGTTATCACCCTGTATCTCCTTCGCTTTACTGTTTAGTTCCTCTATCTCTTTTTCAAGCTCGACAATTTTGCCGTATCTTATCTCCGCCACGCGATTAAGGTTGCCCTCTCTCTCGGCGCGCTGCTCTTCAATCCGGTACTGTTCTATTGCCTCTTTAACATTGCTTATATTCTTGATTATATCTTTCTCTTTGCGCCACTGCGCCACGAGGATATTCTTGCTTTCATTCAGTTCGGCAAGTTCATTCTGAATTTTATCAAGGCGCTCTTTGGATGCGATGTCTTTCTCTCTCTTTAAAGCTTCACTCTCGATCATCAGCTGACGGATACGTCTCTCAATTTCATCAATCTCCGTGGGCATTGAATCTATCTCCATCTTTATAAGAGATGCTGCTTCATCGATAAGGTCAACGGCCTTGTCGGGAAGAAACCGGTCTGTGATATATCTGTTGGACAGCACCGCAGCAGCGACACAGGCCGAGTCCGATATACGTACGCCATGGTGCACTTCGTACTTCTCTTTAAGACCGCGGAGTATTGCTATTGTGTCCTCCACAGAGGGTTCCGAAGCAAATACAGGCTGGAATCGGCGTTCAAGAGCTTTATCCTTTTCTATATACTTCTGATATTCAGCAAGAGTTGTCGCTCCTATTGTACGCATTGCTCCACGCGACAGGGCGGGCTTGAGCATATTCGACGCATCCATGGAGCCTTCGGCAGCACCTGCTCCGACAAGTGTATGAAGCTCATCGATGAAGAGTATAATTTCACCAGATGATTCCTCCACCGCCTCCACTACACTTTTAAGTCTCTCTTCAAATTCGCCGCGGTATTTTGCACCTGCAATAAGAGCACCCATGTCAAGTGCGATAAGTCTTTTGTTCTTAAGGCTTTCAGGAACATCCCCTTCCACCATCCTCTGGGCAAGCCCTTCGACAATGGCGGTTTTACCTACCCCCGGTTCACCGATAAGAACAGGATTATTTTTTGTCCTTCTTGACAGAACCTGCATGACACGGCGTATCTCCTCATCTCGCCCTATTACCGGATCGAGTTTGTTCATCCTTGCAGCATCGGTAAGATCCCTGCTGAACTTGGAAAGGGAATTATACTTATCCTCTGCGTGTTCATCTTCGGCTTTTTTGTTACCCCGGATATCCATGAGAACACGAAGAATGCTCTCTTTGTTAAATCCGTGCGAATTTAGTATATGTTTAGCCTTAATACTGTCGATGCAGGAAAGAGCTAGTATGAGATGTTCAGTACTCAGATACTGGTCACCTAATTTTACAGCATGGTTCCACCCCTCATTCATAACATCACGGGCTTTAGTAGAGAGCGACCCGCCGCCGGGACCTCCACCAGTCTGTCTGGGCATAGTTGCAATGTATTGATTTATTTCATTTTTAATATCTTTTAAAGGGGCACCGAGCTTTTCAGCTATGGCACTGAATATCCCGCCATCCTGATCTGCGGCTGCCTTAAGCAGATGTTCAGGATGAATCTCTGAGCTGCTGTTTTCTGCTGCAATATTCTGAGCGTTATTTAAAACGTCCTGAGCTCTAAGGGTCAATCGATCCATTCTCATAATGCTTCTTCTCCTCGTTTTATTCGGGGTTTAATTTGAGGATAAAATGGGCAGTTGCACGACTCAGCAGCATTGGCGATGCATGGCTTTACCTCAGCGTCCTCAATGCTGCCGCACAATCAACATACGTACATAATCAATCGTATATTATTGCTCCTTCATTCTTTCCTGAACTGCTTTAATAATCTCTTCATCACTCTGCTTTTTCGAGAGTACCACGCGGTATACAATATCAAATTTTGTCGGTTCAACAACTTTTTTCGGGAAAACAAAATTCCATCTCATGATATCATCATTAAGAAGAGCATCGACTTCTTTAAAGTATGTCGGTCTCTGTGATCTGATTTTCATAATTCTTCCTGAATCGGGATAAAGCCAGACACTGATCAACCCGACTCTTGCCTCATCTATCATGTCAAGTTTCTGAATTTCACTGGAAATATATTTATCCCCACCTTCATCTTTGGCTCTCTCCATGGTCTTGTCATTTTTAAGCTGAATGATTTTATATTCATCTGATGTGAGCAGAACACGGAAAACCTCGGTAACTTTTTTATCTGGATTAAGAAATTTTTCGTTCTCTTCTTTTATCTCGTTGCGGATAGTCTGAATAGCGCTTTGAGTTTTACAGGAGATTATCTGCAGCGAAATCAGACATGCAGTAATTATATATAACAGTTTTCTCATTCTTAGTTCCTTTTTTTACAGTTTAATACAATCTATAATAATGCTTTTCACTTTCAAGGATTTTTTTAACTTTTATTACGGCTAGTGCCGCTATTCAAGTTTTTAAACAATCCTTTTAAGTCATTATTTAATTAATAATTGTACGGTCTGAGTACTAGTCATTGCTAACTATAGCATTTTACGAATGAAATAGTACATAATCCGTCATTTCGAAGAAGCGATAGCGACTGAGAAATCTTATTCTTGCAGTAAATTTAAGATTTCTCACATACGTTCGAAATGACAAATGTAAATTCATCTGTCATTTCGAACCTCATTCAGTTCTTCACGTGAGAAATCTCATTTTTTATATAAATCAATATACGATGACAAGATCTAATTCAATCGTAAATTGCTACACTGATTATTTTAAAAAACAATATAATTCCGCATCTGCAAATAAAATTGACTTTTCACCTGTTTTACTGTTAAATTTAATACTTATATCAATATAAGTGGTGCATATGAAAAAACAGTTTTATTTATTATTAATAATTTTTTACACTTCCTCAATCTCTTTAATCTCAGCTAAACCTGAAGAGATTGCCGAAAAAAGCAGATTAACCCGGAATGAGATAATAAAAAAAGATGAAGAGAAGCGGGCTAAAATTCTAAAAAAATTTTCCGATTTCCAGATGAAAGTCAAAAACTTTGCCCCGGATATGAAAATCAATATCCCGATAAATCCCGATAAGGCTGAAGATATTCTTGACCTTGATAACGACTCTGAATTAAAAAAACAGGAGAAATATTTTGCATGGACTGCTGAAAGCTACAAACTCAGAACTTTACCCTACGATAGTATAAAAGAATATACGGCTTTAGTATCAAAAGGGGACCGGGTAACTGTCCTGATGAAACCTGACCTGAAAAAAAACAAATCCTATCAGAGTATAACAAAAGACTGGCTATTAATAAGGACAACTGACGGAATTGAGGGATACATCCCTCTTAATCTGCTGTTAAACAAAAAACCAGGCAACTTAAAGAAAACTTCACTGACTCCGGACAAAAATTTTAATCCGTCCAACAACTACGGCCTCAAGGACAAATATAGAAGCCCCGGTGAAGAGAAGCTTTTTGTACTTACTCAATATACAAGGAAAAGCAAAGGTGTTAAAAAGGACGATTTTGTTTCACATCTTAATACAGGGGCCAATCTCTATGTTAAGTCCGACATTCTCAGAGTGCGAGACGCTCCTGATGATTACGGTACAGTCCTGTTCAGCCTGGAGAATAAAGATAGAGTGCAGATTACTGAAATTGAACCTGGCGAAGTTACCCTGGGTGGTAAAAAATCGAAATGGGTAAAAATAAAATATCTCAGTTATGATGGTTGGGTATTCGGCGCTTTTTTATCAAAAGACAGAGACGCATTCGAAGAGGGTGACAGTATAGAGTATCTATTCCAGATCCCGATTAATGATGATTATTTTATTTCAAGTAAATTCGGCAAAAGAATTCTTAACGGTATAGTCAGCAACCATTCAGGAGTAGATTTACCTGCGCCGTGCGGAACCAATGTTGTTTCAGCTGCTGACGGCAATGTAATAATGGTTGTGGAGGATTCACGGAACTGCTCCTCATGCGCTTATGGTTCCTACGCGATAATAGAACATAAAAACGGATACCGCACAGTTTACGGACACCTGTCTACTATATCGGTAATAACCGGGCAGAAACTCAATTCCGGAGAAAAAGTCGGAACTGTCGGAAACACCGGTCACTCATACGGATGCCATCTCCATTTTGAGATAAGAGCCTACGAGGAGTTCGTTGACCCATTGAATTATATACACCCATAATTTTCTGAAAACAGGTTAAAAAAATATGAGAAAAACCGGTATACTAATTGCTGCAGCAATTTTCTACTCAATATGCTCAATAAATGCAATGGCCACAGAAGCAAAATTGATCCGTGCTGCAAAATCAGGCAATATAAAGATAATGCGAGATTTAATAAGCCAGGGCTTCGACAGGGAGACTTCGGACTCTTCGGGTAAATCACTTCTGCTTATTGCTGCATCTAACGGAAAGTATGCCGCTGCGGAATTTCTGATCAATGAAGGTTCGACTGTTAAAGCAGCCGATCTCAAAGGAAACACCATTCTACACTATCTTGCAGTTAGCAGTAAAAAAGAATCAGTGGCCCTGATGGAGAGAGCGCTGAACCGAGGAGCGGATATAAACGCTCTCAACTTCAACTCACCAAAGCAGACTCCCGCAGAGATAGCTGTAAGCAAGGGTAATATTCCTGCTCTTAAACTCTTAATGTCCAAAGGTGTACGGGCCGATTATTTTTTTGGGAATAAACCTATGATCGTCTATGCCTACGAAATCAGGCAGATCAATACAATGAAGTTTATTGCAGATAAAGGAGCGAATATAGACTCGGAGAATCCAGCAAATGAAACTCTTCTTCATATTGCCGTTATGAGAAATGACATAGCAACTGTAAAGTATCTCACGGGGATGAAAGCATCATTGGATAGAGAGGGACCGCATGGGAGAACAGCTCTTTTCATGGCGGCAGAGAAAGGTTATCTGAAAACTGCAGAATTTCTGATTCAGAGCGGAGCAGATACAAATGCATCGGACTATTCCGGAAGAAACATTATGCACATTCTGGCCGCGGGAAAAAATAACGGAAAAAATATCACGGCATTCTCAATCTATGGTATAAATATAAACAAAAAAGACAATTCAGGATTAACCCCGCTCATGATAGCCGTTAAAAACAAGAGATGGGAAAACGTCACTTTTCTTGCAGATTCCGGTGCAGATACGGAATTTGTCGACAGCAGCTGGAAAACACTCCTTGTAATAGCAATTGAAAATAAAAACGCGCCGCTTGCATCATATCTGATCGATAAAGGTATCGACGTGAAAAAACAGGACAATTCAGGCAAAACAGCTCTTCACGTAGCATTACCTCTAAAAGGGAAACCATGGGATAATTTAATAACTCTCATAATTAAGAGAGGCGGCGATGTAAACAGAACTGACAACATGGGAAGCTCACCCGCCGGAGCGGCAATTGATTATGATAACTTCGAGGGATTTAAAATCCTTCTTGATAACGGACTTAAAATAAATTTAAAGGAAAAAAACACTGACCCCCTTGTTCTTTATGCTTATAAAAAAAATTCAAAGAGGGCATTTACTGAACTGATAAAACGGGGTGCGGATATTTCGCTTAAAGACGGCGATGGAAATTCAATACTTCACCTTGCTGCTGAAAAAGATGACCGTACATTCTTTACTTCGCTGATGCAGTTAAATCCCGACAGAGACTTAAACATCAAAAACAGCGCTGGGAAAACACCGCTGTTTATCTCTGTCGAAAAGGGTAAACTGCAATTCGCGAAGATGCTGCTTGATAGAAAGGATAATATAAATCTTAAGGACAGAGACAACCTGGGGATGACGCTGCTTCATTATCTTGCCTCGGCAAAAGGTGGCATAGCCCTTCTTTCAACGCTTGAAATAAGCCCCAGGCAGTTATCTCAATCGGATGCAGCAGGAAGAACACCGCTTGCACTTGCTGTATATGCAGGTCTCTCTGAAAATGCGGCTTTCTTTATTAGCAAAGGAGCGGATTTAAATGTTAAAGATAAATCGGGGATGATGCCATTGATCATTGCTGTTACAAAATCTGACCTTAAAACAACATCTCTTCTACTGAATGGAGGTGCATCGATAAATGTAAAAAATTCCAATGGGGAGAGTATTCTTTATATCTCGTATGAAAAGAACAGAACCGATATCTTCAACATCCTTCTTGCAGCTGGAGCATCACCGTCTGAAATATTTGAAAACGGTAACGCACTGGTGCATATGTCAGCTCTGAGGAACAGACTGAGTTTTATCAACTCTCTTGCAAAGAACAAAGCTGATCTTAATTTACTGAATGCAGAAGGCAAAACTGCAGTAATGCTGGCATCTGAAAAAGGCTACGGAAACTCTGTCAAAGCACTGATTGCCGGAGGGGCCGATGTTAAACTCAAGGATAAAGCCGGAGAATCGGCTTTATTAAAAAGTATCAAAACCGGCGGAGAGGGTGGATACTGGTGCGCCACTTATCTTATAAAGGGAGGAGCCGAAGTAAACGACCGGACAGTTTCCGGCACACCTCTCCTTCATGAAGCGGCCTCTCTGGGAAAATTTAACATAGTAACTCTTTTACTTAAAACCGGAGTGAACCCGAATATCCTTAATCCGCAAAGCGAAACGCTTATAATGATTCTCTCCAGAACCCAGTTCTCAAAAGTAAAAGATAAACCTAAATCGGTTCAGGCTGCAAAACTTATTATTGATCTGACGTCAAAAGGTTCAAATCCCGACATACCCGACAAGTATGGCAGAACCCCCCTTGACATAGCCTGCAGAACTAAAAATACTATTATTATAGAAGCCCTTATAAAAGGTGGTGCTAACGTCAACGGTACCGACAATATCGGCAACACCGCTTTAAAAAAAACTGTCATGAATTACACTGGAGATTATAAAATTTCGGAGATGGAGAAAACGTCTACAGCGGAAATTCTGGATCTCCTTATTAAAAACGGCGCGGATATTAATTCCAGAGATAAATTCGGAAGAACTGCACTATCTCACATAATTAAAGAGGCAAATCATCGGAATTACCAGAAAGTCGTCGATATTATTCCGTTTCTGACTGCCAGAGGCGCCGTTGCTGACATAAAAGACAATGAAGGTAAAACCGCTTCAGACTATGCAGCAGAGAGTGGAAGTAACGAAATAAAGGGCCTTATGAGGTAACCGATGAAAAATATTAAAGTGATTCTTCTTGCGGCAATATTGCTGGTTTCATTTATTTCATGTAAGGATAAGACTCCGGAAAAAATCTCCGGAGATTCAAGCGGCGCAAAAACTGAATCGGAACATGATGCGATTAAGCGATCTTTCAAAGAACAGAAAAAATATTTGAATGAAGACTTCGTGAAAACATTTGATTCTTCCGCGATTAAAGTAACCGAAAAATATGTTTATCACGGAGGAGAAATAGAACCTGCCGTGATACTTTTTCTCTCTTCAGGCGTGATGGTTCTCAATTCAAAAATATTTACAAAAACAAAAAGCATCACTTTTTTTAATTACGAATTCATAAATAAAGAGAAGCTGTTAAAAATAAAATTTGTTGATTCCAAACTGAACTTCAACGATTATGCCGACATGGAAAATTCTTCATCATCCGTATTTAAAATTGACAGAAATGATAATTCAATAATTTATCACATTAAAAATAACGGATTTTTCTTTTTCAACTGGGGATTTTATAAAGAATAACGCCCCCTCTGTTGCTTGCGCAACATCTCCCCCATAATGGGGAGGAGAAAAGACTGATAGCCAAGAGTAAGGAGATCTACGATTAAAGTGTAATCTCGGAGTTACTACAATACCTAATCATTGGAGATTATTAATATGAGTTTTATTATTCTTATACTTATCATAATTCTGCTTTATGCAACACTTACGAAATATCCCGGCATCTATAAAGTGATCGTCATGACAGCTCTTGTAACCGGAATGACCGCTGCATTTGCAATATACGGACTAACAGTTTTTAACACAGCCGATAGCTGGGTAATACTGAATACTCAGATTAACAAGGTGACTTTTATACACGCATGCATTGTCTGGTCTGTCGCAGATATAATTGTCATTTTTAAAATGATAAAAAACTACAGATATTATGTTGAAGTTAATTCGTAGGAAAGTAGTCACCAACGTCTATAAATTACATGCACTCTTATTTTTAACTGTAAATCATCCCGCAAAACCCCCGCACCCCCGGAGGGGGCAAAGAAATATATTAATTTCAACTTTTACAAAAATGCATCCAATGATATTATCTTAAATTCGATCTTTAAGCCCACCTCCGGGGGGTTTGGGGGGCTTTTAAATTTTAATATATCTCCACCGGAATTGGAATAAAAGTTATAACCAGTATTACCATACATAGCCAGCCTATAATTTTCTCTTTAAAGGACAGCTCTTCTCTTTCAGGAATTTGCGGGTGCGCCACCATGAGCACAAAAAGAGTCAGAACTATCCAGACTCCCCAACCCGGCCATATAAAAGAGAGAACAACCATCCCCGCTAAGGCTGCCCAGCCGAAGTAAACCTGTTTTCTGCCGATTAATGAATAGAGGATGTGGCCTCCGTCGAGCTGACCTATTGGAATAAGATTTAAACTTGTCACAAGAAAACCGATCCATCCGGCCCACGCAAAGGGATGAAGGGCAATATCAAATCCCGGGGGTATTGTACCGTGGATCTGTTCAACAATAAATCCAAAAAGGAGTGAGTTACCGAAAATCGGAGTTATCCCCTCGGCAGGAGGAAGAGGAAGAACTTCTGAAAGCATAACACCGGTTATTACGGCTATCAGGCTCGCTACAAACCCGGGGATAGGCCCCATAACGCCTATATAGAAAAGTGCCCGTCTGTGAGGTATAGGGGACTTAGTTTTTATCACAGCACCCATTGTTCCGACAATCGAAGGGAACGGTATGAAATACGGAAGTGTAGCTCTGACACCGAATTTTTTAGCCGCGAAATAATGCCCGAATTCATGAATGCCGAGTATGGCAAGAAGAGTCAGAGAGTAAGGTAAACCGCTTATTATTGAATCAAAAATATTACCTGTATAAACAGCGCCTGCCAATGTTGTAGTACCAAGAGTTATAATAAACAATACAAGATTCAATTTCCATTTCTCTCTTACTGCAGGGAGGAATCTATTCTCTTCAGCAAACCCTTCAGCAGTTATTGCACCTGCACCGGAATAAGCGCCATTGTTCAGCCTGTAAAAGTATAATTTAAAAAATCTCCGCAGAGCTCTTTGATTTATCATTTTTTCATCTCTTTCATTTTAAGAAAACCATCATACTGTTTAATCTTTTTATTAATATACTCGGGGGAATAATCACTCTCCCATACAGATTTTGTCTCTGCCGCTTTCCTATATAGTTTGATGAGATCTTCCCCGTTCCGTCTTATCTCTATCCTGTATTTTTCAACCAAATTAAGACTGTTAACATAAAGCCTGCCAAGGTATATAGATGTAAATTTTCTTCCGTCAGGAGAAAAATATGACTCTTCCCCCTCTATTCCGGTAACAACTCTCCATTTCAGATCTCGTGAAATAACAGTTATAATCTGATTATCCAGACATGTAATCAATCCCGGAATCTCTGAAAAATTTATATCTGGATTAAGAGTTCCGGAAAGCAGCTCTGTAGATTTACCTGATGCGAGGTTGTAAACCCGAACTGAATAATTACCTCCACCGCCCGAACGGTATATAAATCTGCTGTTATCTATCCATTTTAAATCAGTACTTGACGATACTCCGTTAAGTGACACCTCTCCCGAAGAGGTTACAATTTTTGATTTATAAGCTCCTCCGCTGCCCGATACAAAAACGGTCTTTTTCCCGTCGGGGGATATAAATGCAAGAACAGGATCCCCTCCCGATGATAGACCGGAAAATATATCTTTTGAATAGACAAGCCGGCTATCACCTGTAAAAGAATCGGTTTTAACAATTCCCTGAGCGGTCTGATGTACAAGTCCGCTGCCCGAAGGATGAAGAGTAAAGTCGAGAAAGAGAAAACCTGACCTTATCCGCTGAACTTCCCCTGAGCCGGTATTTATCGCAAGCGTTTCTGAAACTGCTTCGGCTTCGTCGTTATAGTCTAAAGTTTTTGTGTAGAGAAAATTTCCATCTTTGTTTAAAAATGCCGCAGTGACAGTTCCATTGAAGCGTCCTATCTCCAATCTGCTGCGGCTGCTTCTGATATATTTATAAACTATATTTAAACGGGGAAACTCCTTGATGTAAATTATATCATCTCCGCCTGACCACCCGGCATAAATAACATTGCTGTCAATAAACAGAGATGAAATCCGATCGTAGAGTTTCTCTTTAGAAGCAGTTATCTGCCTGTAAAGTGCAGAATCTTTTTTCAGATATATGGCATCTAAGTCAATGTCCCTCGCTAATAGAGGGACATTGATTAAAAATATAAGTATTATTGCTGATATTTTTTTTATCATTTAGATTTTTCTTTAATCTGCTCCTTCACTTCTTTGTAAGTGATTTTTTTCTGCGGTTTTGGAGGGATAATAAATTTCTGTCCCGGGAAAATAAGATCGGGATCTTTTATCTGGTCTCTGTTCGCAAGATAGATTGCCGGCCAGAAAGATGCATCGTTATATACGGTTTCGGCGATTCTCCAGAGACAGTCTGTATTTTTCTTTCTCCACTGAACTACATATGTTTTATCCGGCTCACCTTTCTTTTCAGATTCAGCTATTACGGCAGAATCTGCCGCTGTTTTATCGGCCTCGATAACTTCAGCATGGTCATCACCCTCAGATTTTACAGCAAGCTCCGCTGCGGCAGCCTCCATGGAGTTTAATACTGCACTTATTATTGCCTCAGCCTCTTCCGCACTATTCAGAGCGTCATTAAATTTACCTTCGTCAATAGAGGATCTCCCCTGTACTATTACATAAGCGGCTTTATCAAGATTCTCTTTATATTTATTTCCGGTATCCTTCTCTCTTGCTTCACCAAGAAGCTTCCCGGCTTTCCCAATTGCGGCAACTGCGTTGTTCTTTTTTATCTTAACATCAGAACTTCTTATAAGCCTCTCTGCCTGTTCAGTTTTCAGCTGGGCATCGGTAATATTATTCTGCTCAAGCGCAGTCTCAGCTCCATTCAATTCTAGCAGAGCACTATCAAGATCCTGATTCACATCGTCGGAACTGCTTTTACTCCGAAGCTCCTTCATCTCCGCTCTAAGACTTTGAATAGTTGAGAAGATTTTCTGTTTTCGTATAAGTTCAGCAGCGATACCAAGTTCTTTTTTCGCAATATCTATCTCATTAAATGATGTTTTATAATCTCTGCTCTCTATTCCTTTTTTTGCATTATCGATAGATGAACCGGCATTGGCGAGATTACTCTCTGCGGCGATGCTGAATTTATCACTTTTAAGTTCTTTTAATTTATTTTCGACTTTGGCTACTTCATTTTCAACCTCTAAATAATTCTGCAATGACTCGTTTGTGGCTTCAACAGCAAGATCATACGACATCCTGGCAGACTCTGCTGATTGTTTATAATCATTATTTTCGTATAAAGATTTTGCCACTGCATTAAATTTCCCCGCCGCAGCAAACTTATCCGGAGAAAATTTTTCGGCATAAGCCTGATCGGCTGAACTATATGCTCTGTCAGCTTCCTTTATCTTCTCTGCGGCATACGGGGAGAGAGACTTCTTCTCTGCCTCACGCGCTGCAGCAAAAGCATCATTGGCAGATTTTTTCGCTTCATCGGCTTTTTCTGCTATTATAAAATCATGACTTTTAAGCAGAAGCTCCTCTGCTTTTTTTATATCTTCAGGAGCATATTTCTCTGCATCAAAATTTTTTGCCGATTCAACGGCTTCTCTGGCTGTAATAATTTCAGTTACAGGGACATCAAATTCGCACGATAATATAAAAACTAAGGATATGGCAGGTATTAAGAATTTTATCAGGCTCTTTCTGCTTCTCATGGGCGGCTCCGGATTATCAATAATTACAAACCTGAAAACAGATACAGGTGTATTCAAAATATAATATAATAGCCCTATTTATGTCAATTTTTTTTGCTTTATTTAAGTTTTAAATGAATGAACTGCATTAAAAGAGACTGTTTTAAGAACAATATTATCACAAACAGAGCCGAAATGACTGCAGGAAGAGATTTTCAAACAAATAATAAAACAGCAGTATTAATTCCTGAACATATACTTTAGTTTACAAAATATTTATTACCCCCACCGTTTTCGGCGGCGGGGGGATAAGAATGCTTTATTTACCTATACTTAAAAGTTCTACTTCAAATACAAGAACAGAATTTCCGGGGATGCTCTGATTACCCTGAGGGCCGTATCCGAGATCCACAGGAATAACAAGTTCATACTTTGAACCGACAGACATAAGCTGTACCCCTTCAGTCCATCCCTTTATTACACCGTCAAGTTTAAACTGGACCGGTTCATTTCTTTTGTATGAACTATCAAACTCTGTACCATCTATAAGTTTTCCGGAATAATGAACCTTAACCATATCCTTAGCTTTAGGTTTTGCGCCGGTACCCTCTGTAATTACGCGATACTGAAGACCTGAAGGG
>JBBRFT010000072.1:0-14199 GCA_038241375.1 Spirochaetota bacterium | reverse complement strand
CACCGGCAATACATGCAGAGGAAACAATAAGTCCCTCTGAATACTTTTCCAGAACCTCCATGTCAATTCTTGGTTTATAATAAAATCCTTCAAGATAGCCAATAGAAGAGAGTTTCATAAGATTATTATAACCGGTAAGATTTTTCGCCAGAACAATTAAATGATGTGCATTATCTTCCTTCTCGCCTCTGACTGATTCTTTTTTAAAGCGCGAACTAGGGGCTACGTAAAACTCTTCCCCTATAATCGGTTTAATTCCTGCTTTTATTGCTTTCTGATAGAATTCGATTGCGCCGAACATATTCCCATGATCGGTAAGAGCAACAGCAGGCATACCAAATTTAGCAGCCTTATCAACAAGTTTGCTGACGGTTATCGCACCATCGAGAATTGAATAGTCTGAATGATTATGTAAATGTACGAAATCCATATATATCCCGGTATTATTATTTCTGAAAAAATGAAGGTTAAAACGAAATTTGCATAAAGCCCGGCAGGATCCAGCATCCCTTCACCAGTTTGTACAGGATACAGAAAACCGCTGATTATTTTAAGAAATCACGCAAATTTTTAATTAAAAACAACAATAGTTTTTAAAACTTCCATTGTTAAGCTTTTTATTATGAAGTTATTATTTTTACAGGAGACATAATTTCAAGTATTAATTAGTAAAAAATGGAATATTTAAGCGGGATTCTATCTCCGGCGCACCAGAAGCGCGTCGGAGATCAATTTTTCTCCAGTTCATGGGTAAATGTTTTTTTGAAAACAATCCCCTGTTGCTATTGAACTATTTCTATCAGACTATTCCTTACTGAAACAATATCGCCATTAACAAGACCCATGACAACAGTATCACCTGCGAATGTAGGAGATGTTTTAATTCTACTCTCAAATGTTGTCTGCCAGAGAACTTTACCATCAGTAGGATTTAACGAAAACACTGTTCTGTCATTAGCAACAACAATACTCTTGAAAGCATAAACAGGACTGCTTTTAACAGGGAGGGATGATTTAAACTGCCAGTTCAAGGTCCCCTTTTCATCATTTAAAGAATATACAAAACCATCTTCAGAACCGAAATATATGCTTTTATCAACGACAATCGGACTTGAATATATCGGACCTCCCGATTTGAATGTCCAGATAATATCTCCATCATTAAGAGAAACGGCATAAAAAGTACCTGAATAACAACCGAAATAGACAATGTCTTTATGAACAAGGGGAGATAAAGTTATTACCTTTTCATCTATCTTCGCAGTCCAGTTTTTATCACCATTTTCAGAATCGAGAGAATATAGCTTCAACGCATCTGTTGCAATTATGAGACTATTTTTAACTACAATCAGTGAATTATAAATTGCTTCATCAAGCTCATTCTCCCAGAGTTTTTTACCCTCCAAATTATAAGCTTCAACAATACCATAACCAGTACCGAGAAAAATTTTACCATTTGATACTGCAAGCTCCGATTTAAAAAGAAGAGGTCCGCCTACATTAACCTGCCAGTTAACCTTCCCGGTCGAAAAATTAACAGAATAAAGAACACCATCAACATCAACAGCATAAATATTATTTTCATATACAACCGGTTTTGATTCAAAACGTGTTGTTATTTTTTTTGATAGAAGAACAGATCCGCTGCTGTTTAATACAACCACATGACCATTTTCAGAACAGAAAACTATTTTATCTTTATGGAAAACCGGAGCTGCGCTTATACGAGTAGTCAAAGGGGTAACCCACTTGACCCTTTCAAGTTTTTTATCAGTCTGCATTGTAGCTAATAGAGTATATGTTTCCCCGGAATTTACTTTCAGTTTTGTACTGAAATCAGTATAGCCGGCAGCAATAATTCTCACAGATATATCGGCATCGGGTCGCACTTCCAGTTTAAATTCGGTGTAAGCTTTAAACTTTGAATTTATATAAATCTTTCCGCCTTTTATGGGAGATTTAACGATCAAATATGTTTTAGATACAGGAACAACTTCTTCTGCCGACACAACAAATTTAGATGAATTACTCTTTAAAATCTCACGGTTCTGATCATCGGTTAAAATCACTCTCCAGTAATATATACCGGGGATTTCGACCTGGGCTGTTCCGGTAATCCGGTCATTAAAATTTACAGTTTTTGCATCACTAAAGTCTTCTTTAGTGGACAATTGAAGTTTATAGTTCCCCTTTATTTCACTTTTTTTCCAGTTGAACTGAATATCTTTGCTCTTTGCAGCAGAATCCATTTTTATTTCACCGTTATCAGCAGGAGAAACTAAGGCAATATTTCCACTCACTACTATTTCGAAATCACCGGTATTCGAATATGGAATTTTTTCGCCGGAAAGAACCTTCCCTTCAATTCTCCAGTAATACTTACCTGGCAGAATCTCTTTTTGGATTTCAGCAAAATTTACGTTTCTTTCCTGTCGTATAAGTTCGCCTGAAAAATCACTTTTCCCCGATATTTCAATAGTATACGCTGAAAATGAAGGGTCATTATTCCAATTGAATGTAAGACCTTTATTTTTTACAATCGCAGAATCTATTTTTTCTCCTTTGGCAGGACTGATTAATACAGGCGGATTTATAACTTTAAGTTTATCAATTTTAAAAGAGATAGCCTGACCGGTTTTAATAAGTTGCTCACCGCCAATATTTATATTACTGCTTATTCTCCAGAAATATTCACCCGGATTAAAATTATCAATTGTAATACTTCGCAACGGAGTTTTTACCCTATTTATAACACCTGTAAAATCCTTATCGCCGGCAATCTCCAGAGTGTAATCCGCTGCAATATCATCCTCGCTCCACTTGAATAAAACGGAGTTTTGTGATACAGAATGTTTGATTATCTCTTCCGGTTGAGGAGATATAAGTTTTACCGGCTTCCTGAGTACTAAATTAAATTTACCGGTTTCGCTGAATTCGGTCTGATTGTTGTCTGAATTTACTGATGAAATTCTCCAATAATAGACTCCCTCTTCAAGATTTGCAGTTGCTGTATTCTGCTGCAGTGATTTCTGTGATGAAATAATTTTTTCAAAGAATCTGTCTTTACTGATTTCCAATGAGATATTTTTAAAATTCCCAATAAGTTCCCATAAAAAAGAAACATCAGTTTTTTGCATTTCACTGATAAAATATCTGTTAGATGACGGTTCCTTCAGACTAAACTTAAGCTGTACAACCCGAGTCTCCTTCCTGTCCGATGAAATAACTGCTTTCTCATTAGTTTTAATCAATGTTTCAGTAGCACCGGATTTAACTTTTGCCGTTCCATCGGAAACAGTAAGATCAAGCTCCTGGTTATCGAGCTGAGTAAGCTGTATATTACTTTTATCAATTGAAACAGTTGCATCCCGGGATTTAATGTTAATAGCAGCAATATCAGTTCCGAAAACTCCGCTCCTGTTTGCCGAAATAGACCCCTGTTCAAAATTGATATTGATAGCATTCGCAAGAGTTGACAGCATTATCATACTGTTCTCTTCAATATTAATATCTGTACCATCAAGAAGATGTATAACAGCTTCAGATAAATCGGATGTTCTGATAGAATCATTATTATAAACAGGATGGTTCTGATCAATCCCCTCCCATACAACCTGAGACTGATATTTTCTCTGAGCAACCTCACGTTTAAAAGTGATAGTACCTATCTGCTTAACATCTCCCGCTTCAATCTTTTTATTAAAATCAGCATAAAGAAGAACTGAAAAAGTCGTTATTATAAAAACACTGATACCGGTAAAAATTATATCATTTGTCAATAATTTCATATTTCACTTCACCTTCTTCACATGCTTCCTCAGTCGGTTTACCTTTCATTTCAATACCAACAAGTCTTCTCATAGCTTCCAGTGTTTGAGGAGACGACGGATCATCAAGTCTTCCAAGTACAGCATAAATCTGCTGTGGCTCGCTTTTACCCTTAACCTTGATCTGCTGCATAGGTTCAAGCCTGAATATATTTTTTATTTCATGATATGTATCAGTGGAAACAAGGATATCAGTGCCGAAGGGTTTATTCAGCGATTCAATTCTCGATGCAAGATTAACTGTGTCACCAATAACGGTATACTCCATTCTTTCGTCAGATCCGATCTGACCGGCAAGAACAGGACCGGTGTTCAATCCGCAGCCGATTTTAATTATAGGTTTTTTATCACCGCCGCGTCCTTTGTTAAACTCAATGAGTTCCTTTCTCATCATAAGAGCACCATTAACTGCATTCTCCGTGTCGTTACCATGTGTTACAGGAGCACCCCATACGGCCATAACAGCGTCACCAATATATTTGTCCACGACACCATTGGTAATATTTACACAATTCACCATTCGGGTCATATACTGATTTAAAAATTCAACAACTTCTTCCGGTTCAAGCTTTTCAGATATAGCGGTAAACCCCCTTATATCAGAGAAGAAAACTGTCGCCTGTTTTCTTTCACCTCCGAGCTTGATTGTCCCCTTAAGAACCTGATCTGCAATATCTTTATTTACAAACTTGCCGAAGGCATCTTTCATACGCTCTCTTTCATCAAGCCCCTTACCCATCTCTACGAAAGATTCTGTCAGAACTCCTATTTCATCACCTGTTGTAGCTTTAACATCTACTTTAAAGTTTCCTTTTTCAATCTCCTTGGTCGCTCCAAGAAGTGTTATGATAGGAGTTGTAAGAGACTTACTGAAAAAATAAACAATAAGTATCGCGATATTAAGAACAATAATGGTAATATAAATATTTCTTCTCTGAATATTATATACCTCTTGAAGCGCTAGATCTTCAGGTACAGAACTTATTACCCCGATTCCGCTGAAACCGATTTTCTTGAACGAACCGAAATGATAAATACCAGACTCATTTTTATAACGGGTCTGCCCGTTATCAAGTTTGCTTTTCATCATCATGTCTACAATAGGAAGATTTATGTAATTTGCATAATTAATTACAAGATTTGTATCGGGATGTGCTATAACATCTCCATCACCATTAACCATAAAAGTATCGGTAATTCCATTCTTAATAAAAGACTTAAGTATTTTGCTCAGTCTTATATACCCGATAGCTATTGTGTCTACTTTATCTGAAGAATCCCGCTGAAAGGGAATTGTTACAGCTACCACGGGCATACCGAATTTACCCGAAACATTGTGTACAACAGCTTGATCATTAAATGTTTTAATAAACTTTGCAGTATTTTCAGCATTTATCTGTTCAAGAACTTTCAAATCAATGCTGTTCTCTTTAAAAAATTTATCGTTATATATAGTTTTATAAAAATCAATTTTATCATTATTCTTTTTACCAATTGCAACGTATAAAAAATCCTTATCATTTGAGAAAAACAGATCAGTAAAAAGCCGCTTCTGCTGCTCTGTTTTAAATTCCTGCAGCATGGTTGTAGCCATGATGTTTATCTTTTCAACAATAGCAGTAAAATCAGATTCTGTTTTGGAGGCAATTACCTGAGATATGGTAAGATTACTCTCTTTAACCCTTATCTCATTATCTTTCTTAAAAAAAATCGTCGCAAGAGATATCATCACTGCTAATGAAACAACAATTATTATCGATATCATGGATATCAGTTTTGATCGTATTTTTAATCTGGAAAAAAGACTGAACTGTTTTCTAAAATCATTTTCATCTACTGGCATAAGCTAAACCGGTCCAAAAATTTATTTATCAGGCTATTATCAAGTACAATAAATTGCTGATATGTCAAGCATAAACCTCAATAACTACTTATATTATATATATTCAAGTCTGCAGTCCTGGTTGCATAACTACCAATATTAATAATATATTACGACAGCTCAGACAAGTCTTTCTGTCTTAAAACCGGTCTAATGAAGAAATCATGATAAAAATTGCTGATTACTAATAAAAATTTAATATTTATATTGATAAGTTTTAACTAATTTTAAAACTGTGAGATATGGGGCTTGAATTGAATTATATTAAAGAAGACGGAGTGGACGTTTTCTACAGAATAAACGGTGTGGAGAATAAACCGGCTATCATTTTTATACATGGACTCGCTGGAGACTCACGTTTTTTCCATAATCAACTAAAATACTTCGGGAATTCATACAAGACCGTAGCAATTGATCTGCCGGGTCATGGACGGTCTTCGTTTGTTTCCGGACAGACAATAGAAATATACAACAGAAGCATTGAAGCTGTTTTAAAAAAAGAAAATATCACCTCTTATATTCTCGCTGGACACTCCATGGGGGGAGTAATCTGCATTGAAAATTACCTGAGGCATAAAGATAAAATTAAAGCGATGATACTTGTGTCAACATCATCAACCATACCTGTGAGCAAAACTCTTATTGATGCTTCAATAAATGATTTCGACAAATTCTTCAACAAAATGCTGCCGAGAATTTTTCATAAAAAAGCAGGTATATTTATTCTTGCAGCTCAGAAAAATATAACTAAAGACCAGAAAAGAATAATCACAGGTGACCTGAGGTTATGTTCGGATATAAAGTACACAGATAAGTTAGACGAAATTACTGTACCCGTATTGCTCATAGCAAATAAATTTGATAGGATGATACCGTCATATATGACAGAAGATATGAAGTGGAAGATAAAAGATTCTAAACTTGTAGTTTTTAATGACGAGGGTCATGTTCCGTTCTTCGAGAACAGTACTGAATTCAACGAAGAAGTAAAAACATTCATTGAATCCATTCAATAAACAGCACAAATCACTTCTCCTGCATTGATTCAGGTTTACAAAACAAAAATACGGGCATTTAACCCGTATTTAATTAACATTTAAGAATTATATCACCCCGGTGCCTTCGACAGCCGGGCTTTTATTGTAAAGAAGTTCAGAAATTATTACTGTTGCAAAACTACTTGAATTCGTTATACAAAACATTAAGTACCAGTTCAATCTCCTTATCGGTAGCTTCAATTTTCTCTTTCTCAAAAGTCTCTTTTATCTTAACTTTATCAAATGACGGATCTGAACTTTTCAGCTCAACTATCCGTTTAATAACAGCAGCTTTAACAGGAGTATTCCCAAACCCCAGGAAACCGCTGTTCTGAAAATAAAGAACGGATTTTATCAGTTTATCCTGACTATCCTGAAGAACAGCCATACTGATTTCAAGCTCATTCAGCTTCTGTAGAAAATACTCAGGCTCTCTTTTTTTCAGATAGGCAATCGGATCATCCAAGGCTTCTTTCATTCGTTTACAAAGCAATTCCTCTTCAATAAACTTATCATTGAGTCTTAGAAATATATCATTTTTTGTTATTCTAAAATTATATCTCAAAGCATAATCATAAAAGAATGTCATTCCTCCAGGCATATAAGGGATAAAATCATTTTCAGAGTATTTAAAAACTGAAGGTATCACAAGAATTTCAAGAGTTTCACCATTGATAAAATAATCGATATTATCAGGCTTCATGTATTTCCATTCTGAAAACTTTTTGTTTAACTCGACAATTTTTTCAGCCCAGGTATCTGACAGTTCCCCTTGAAATCTAATTTTTATTGAAGTAGAATTAATATCTTTTAAAATTAAATAGTTTTCATCACCCTTTAAACCGGAATCCGACTCTGTAAATCCTGCTCCAGCCCAGTCATAAGCCATTGCGTTAGAAATCAGCATTAAAAAAAATATTAAAATATAAAATCCTTTTATTTTCATCTTAAACCTACTTAACCTTAATTAGTATTCTATCAAATGGTCTCATTTTATTAGAGCCCGCCAGACTGACAACTTTGGCTTTCATACCATCAGCGGTACGATAAAATTCAATCTGACCGATATACTTATCATCTGTCCTGAACACAAGCCCTGTACCACCCTCTTTAACCGTAAGCAGTCTATTAATATGTATTGAGATTTTAGACGGATTTTCAGCGGAGATAACATATCCGCTTTCAGGTCTCTCTTTTAAAACAGCATCGAGAGCTGTTTTATAATCTTCAATCTGCGAATTCTTTAATCTGACAGTAGAGACAAGACCAAACCAGAGGTTTTCATAATCATTCACAATTGAAGAGGACAGATTATCGATACTTCTCAGTGCAGGGGGAACAGAATTTTCATAACCGACGCCGATGAGTCTCTGAACAAGCATATCATGTTCATCTATTTTTACACGCAGATCATCAAAACGTTTTCTGCTTATAACATTCTCTTTCTGGAATAAGTCATCATAGTCCCGCAGAGTTTTTACTTCATTTCTTTTACTGTTTTTATCAATACTTGATTTTAACCCTGTAGTTGAAAAAACCGGATTATACTTGAGTATTAAATAGTTAATATATCTGTTGTAATAATCGGCCATTGATGTAAGACCGCTTTGAGATGAATCTGAAAGACTTTTCATCTTCATCGCATAGACTTTATTTTCATCGGCGATATTGCCAGACTCTTTCTTAGCTTTTTCGAGTTTCAGCTCTTCCGCTTTTTTCTCCGCCTGAATTTTGCTGATCAGACTCCGCTTTTCGCTGATTTTCGCTTCATATTGAGTTCTTACTCCGCTAATTTCACTCTTCTCGGCATTTTTCAGTTCCTGAATTCTCTCCCGTGCAGCAGATGCTGACATTCCCTTATCAAGAACTGCATTCTCTCTGACCAGATATCTGTTGTTAATCTCAAGAATTTTATTCTTCATCTCGACAATGAGAGACTGCAGCTCATTATTTCGAATCTGGATATTGTTTTCAGCAAGCCTTGAAGAGTTAAGAATTTCTTTAAGTCTGAGATCATTAAATTCAGTAATACTGATATCAATATTCTTATCCTTTTCACCGGTATAATAAGTAAAAATGGATATAAAAGCTGTTATCAGCAGTATAAATACCAATACAATAAAAAAGACCAGCCAGTTTTTATTCTTCCTGGTCTTTACAAATTCATCCTCAAGGGAGTAAACCTTTGAGTCGCCGTCAATATTAGTTATTTCTGCCGGCAGAAATTTAGAATTAAGGACTAAGTCATTTTTTACTTCGTTGTCATTTGCCATACACCATTCCAGTTACTCGGACATTTTTCCTGAGTCCTTTCTTTGAATATATCTGCAAGCCTGAGGCTGCATTTACTCAATTGTTTACGGGCATCAGCCCATTTACCATTATAATAAAGTTCAAGAGCCAGTTCAAAAGCTGCTATATTCTTCTTAAATTTTTCGTCCATCTCTGACTCAAGAATCGGCCAGTAGACTTTCTGAGTTTTAGTTTTACCTTTAACCATAACGCGGTCAAGTTCGAGAAAGTATATTCCGTGATTTTTAACATTCTTTTCAATATCATCTTTAACGTATTCAGAACAGATAATAGGGACTTTATAAACCCTGGTTAAACCTTCCATTCTTGATGCGGCATTAACATTATCTCCGATTACGGTATTGGTCATACGAACATAGGATCCGAGAGTTCCGTAAAAAACGCTCCCTCCGTCAATTCCAACTCCGATTTCAAGAAGTACCGCTTTATAAATCTGAAGCTCCTCTTTTGAAAGCTTACCCTTCTCTTCTTCAAGTTCAGCCTTTATTTTATCCATCCTTAACCTGAGAAGTTCAGTTACCTCGTGAAGTTTGTAACCGGACAATACTGCCTGATATGATTTATTCTCATTCGTATCATCAATAGCTCCGTATACTGCAAGGAGAGCATCTCCAATGATAGATCCGATGACACCGTCATATCTTATTATCTCACGAATAGCCCTATCATAATGCATGTTGAGAAGTTTAATAATATCGTTACCGAGAGTTTCAGTGATAAATGTAAAACTCTTTATATCAGTAAATAGAATCGTCAGTTCCCGTTTTGTACCCTCGAGCTTAACTTCTCTATCTTTATATGCTTTAGATACAACATCCTGATTCGCAAATTTCTCAAAAATATTTACAAGATTACCAACAGTATTAGAGAGAGAGTTAAAAGCGGTTCCCATATAAGTGATATCATCATTAGTTGCACCTTTAAGATCGATGAGAGTAAGCTCTTTTGTATCGATCATTTTCATAATTGAATTAGTTATAACATCAATAAACCGGAGTATTCTTCTTAAAACGAAAATACCAATAAATGCCGAAATCAATGTTATAAAAACAATTATTATACTTACCTGGAAAAATATTGTTTTTGATTCTTTTAAAAACTCATTTTTCTCTTCGCCGCGGAGAATAAACATATCCCATTTCTGATTATATTTGAACATCCCGAAATAGGCTTCATTATTGAAAACAAAATTCAGATGCCCTTCGCTCCCCTCACCATCTTCGCTTTTAATGTTGGAAGCCATATAATCTAGTGCAGTCTGATCATGAAACTTTTCGTATCGCTGAACTTTTGAAGCTTGAAACTGCAGAGAGCCGTCTTTTTTAATACCGAGAACAACGGCTTTATTATTTTTAACTTCATTGAGCCCTTTGTTCTCAATACTTTTCATCGATTCATCAAATTTCTGGTCAAATATATATATTTCGTACTGATTATTACAGTAGGAGTACATAGTCTTAAGGTCTTTAATCAATAACTGATTCATCAGTTTAAGAAGCTCGGAGCGATTGAACCGCAGATTAACGTAATTTGAAGCCAGATTTGATAAAAGAATAAAAAGGGTGAAAGTAAGGACAATCTTTGTTGTTACTCTAACTACCCTTGTATTATTTACTTTCCTTCCTAACATATCCCTTTTACCCCGTCTTTTTTTTATACTTGATGGCTCAATATGATAAATTATCTATTAATAATATTTAATTTCAAAAAAATTATGTATATAAAAAAGCCTTTCTGTGTGAATGTCAAGCCATTTAGTTAAAGAGTGTCTCATTGATTCATTTAGTGTGAAAAAAAGATAAAAAACAAAAAATATATTTGTCTTTATAAAAAAAATCAATTACCGATAATTCTAACAGATACCCGTAAATTGATTTTTACTCATTAAGAGGTTATATAATATGAACACCAATGCAATGCCGGCAGAAGCAATTTCAATCTATAACAGAGCTCTCGAAAAAACAAACAGAGGAGATCTGCCAACAGCAATTTCTGAATATCAGAAAGCTATCAAGATGTACCCCTATTTTATAGAAGCATATAATAACATGGGTGAAATATATTCTATTATGGGTAAAAGCGAACTTGCAATTACCACTTATAATAAAGCACTTGATATTGAGAAGAATTTCCGGGTACTTCTGAATCTTGGGGTTGAATACTATAACTCTGGAAATTACAACACAGCTCTCACATACTTTCTTGATTCAATTAAACAGAAACCGGATTTCCTCGAAGGGAATTATTATACAGGTCTCTCCTTTTATAATCTTAAAATGTATGATAAAGCAGAGAACTATCTCAGGATTGTAATTTCAGCCGATAGAAAACATATAAAAGCCAACTATATGCTTTCTCACATTTTTTACGAGAAAAAAGAGTATGCTCGCGTAATTGAGTGTCTCGATTCAATATGGGATATTGCCGACGATAAGAGTTTTATCAATAGATACTACGGTTTCTGCTGCTTCCATGTGGGGAGATACAATGACGCTGTAAAATATCTGAAAGAAGCCGTTTCGATGCATCCCGAATACGACAAGTTCAAACTTTACCTTGAAGGTCTCACTTACGAGAACAAGATCAAAGAGATTGGAGATGTTGATGCTGCAATCAGAGTTCTGGAAGACCTTATGATGAAAAATTCTCTTCACCTGAAAGATGTTACAAGGCTCAGCATGCTTTATGTCTTCAAAGGTGAGAGCCGCAAAGCGGAAGAGATCGTTACGGAATACAAGAAGCATATGCTTTCTAAAAAGAAGTAGTGTAATTTAAAATTGACTTATAAAATGGATTGCCGCATTATTGCGGCAATTCCTGTTTTGAGGGTGAATTAATTATGATTGAGGGATCAGATTATCAGAGAACGATTGCTATTATGTGCAGAGATTTTCTGGATCAGGTAGATGAAATATCAGAACTCGCAAATGAAAATGATCTTCTGGACAGAATCACAGATGTAATAATAGAGAATGGGGATGATGAACTTTTCCATATCAGAAATCTTCAGGATCACCTTTACAAATACGAATTGAAACTTCTTTCTCTCTATTCAAAAAATCCACAGAACTCCCGACTGGATGCATTGTACAGAAAAGCTGAATGTTTGAAGGAGATGTGCGCCAATCTCACAGAGAAAAACTGAAGGCGCATTCCGCTGACGCTAATTTAATCTGCTCGAAATTTATTCCGAGCAGATTCGAAAACTCCCCTTTCTGATAAACTCAATGAGTTCAGTGCTTACCCCTGTTCCATCCAAAGACATTGCAAAATAAATAGTATCTTCGTATAGCACAACCTGATTCCGTTTCTCTATATAATTTCCATTCCACTCCTGTGATTCATTTCTTAAAGAGGTAAAGACAAACATCCAGTGCCCTGCATCATCTGAATCAAAGCATTGATCATTGGTCTGATAAACGATATCGAAAAACGTACCGTCAGGACCCCAGTCATTTTCTTCAGCTATCCGGATCGCATCGATCCATTCCTGATCATCACAATAATAATATTCCGATGTCTCTACATTCAAAAGATGATACGCCATTTAACCTACACTCCAAGTCTTCTTGCATGTGAGACAAATACATCCTCAAGTGTCGCAGAAATTTTTTCAATCCGGAAATCTGTAATCCCCGATACTCTTAAAAATTTACCCAGCTCGCTTTTAAGTTTATACTGTTTATCACATAAAATATGTATATCGCTGCCGAATATTGCAGCTTCTTCAATAAAATCGAGCTTTGAAATTCTGTCAAAGACTTTAATAAAGTCACCGGTCTGAAGAGAGTAGACACTGTACGGCAGATCATTCTTAAGTTTATCCGGTGTGTCAAGTGCAATGATTTTACCGGCAATTACAAGCGCCATACGGTTGCAGTGTTCAGCCTCGTCCATATAGTGTGTTGTTACAAATATAGTCTTCCCTTGGCGTGAAAATTCGTAAATCAGTTCCCAGAAGTTTCTTCGCATCAATGGATCGACACCGGAAGTCGGTTCATCTAAAAAAAGAACCGGAGGGTCGTGCAGTATAGCACCTCCAAGCGCAAGACGCTGCTTAATTCCTCCGGGAAGGATATCTACCGGTGCATCCATTCGGTCTCCAATACCAGCCATCTCTCTTACATAATCGATTCGTTCTTTAAGTTTCTTTCCGGAGAGACCATATATACTTCCGAAAAATTCAAGATTTTCACGCACTGTAAGATCGTGGTAAAGGGAGAATTTCTGAGACATGTAACCGATTGTATTTTTAATTTTGTCCTGTTCTTTTACAATATCATATCCCGACACTGTTCCGCTCCCTTCAGTGGGAGAGATAATCCCGCAGAGCATCTTGATTGTAGTACTCTTCCCCGCGCCGTTGGGTCCCAGGAATCCGAAGATCTCCCCCTTTTTAACAGAAAAATTAACACTGTCTACGGCTGTAAAGTCATCAAATCGTTTTGTAAGATTCCGTACTTCAACAGAAAATTCCATTATTCAAACCTCCTGTTGAATCTTCTGATACTGAAATATATCAAAGCAGAACCAAGAACGGTTAGAGAGAGCAGCTCAGTCCACAGAACAGAGAACCCCACACCCTTGAGAAATATTCCGCGGATGATAGTCATAAAATAACGCATTGGATTCAAGTAAGTAATATACTGAAAAATTTCAGGCATCGCATAGATCGGAAAAACAAATCCTGAAAGTAGAATTGCCGGAATAAAAAAAAGAAATGTTGAAAGCATCGCCTGCTGCTGTGTTTGCGAAACTGTTGAAATAAAAAGTCCAACCGACAAAGTACATATTATATAAAAGATACTTGAAAAAATAAGAAAAATAAAACTTCCATTTAACGGAACCCTGAACCAGGTAATTGTAATAATTGTTATTACACATATCTCAACTATTCCGATTACTGCGAATGGAAGCGTTTTCCCTGCAACAAATTCGACAGGTCTTAGCGGTGAAACGATTATCTGTTCCATCGTTCCGCTCTCCCTCTCCTTAACTACCGACATCGATGTGAGCATTATTGTTATAAGTGCGACGAGCAATCCAAGAACGCCGGGAAGATAAAAATTACGGCTTGTAAGATCAGGGTTAAACATCACCCTCTCTTTTACCGGCAGAGGTTCCTTGAGTCTCCCGGCTG
>JBBRFT010000071.1:0-14300 GCA_038241375.1 Spirochaetota bacterium | reverse complement strand
CGCCTATGGCGGGCGAACATCTATATAAAACAATTTATTAAAAATATAAAATTTGTCAATGTCCGACATAATTTTTTACAGTAGCATTTGTCAAGAAATAGATGAAGAATTAAAAAATATTTGTTGCTAATCAGGGGGTTTGCAGAGATGTGTATTCTGTGATAATGTGGAATAAATTTTACACCACAGCATCATCCGGCATTTATTAAGAGGTTAATATGGGCGATTGTAAAAGATGCGGAACCTGCTGCCGCGATGTAAGACTTGCCGAATCACCGGAACTCCTTGAAAAAGCCTATGGCTACTGGAAGAAGACTAAACAGATAGACCCGAATTTTTCAGAAATATATCTCATCTATCCAATGCTCACAATCCTCTTCGAAAATCAGAGCGAGGATCTCCCATATCACTACTCCTGCAAGCACTACACCATTGATAAAGATGGATTACCCGCATGCTCCATACATCCTGTCAGACCTAGAATGTGTAAAGATTTTCCGTACTATGAAGATGTTACTCATTTGCAGGAAGAGGAAAATTTAAGTCCCTACGAAGGTTGCGGATATAACGATCCCGATTGATTAAATTTTTTCCGGCGGAAGATACTTACTCTGAACATTTGACATTGAGCTGAATATATTCTGCCTGGCATTTTTATCAATCTTCTCCATTTCAATAAGAAGCCTTTTAGCATCAGCTCTTCTGGTAGCATCTCCGTGTGGACAGAGCTTCAACTGAGTAGGATAGTTTTTCATCTCTGCATACTCACGTATTTCATCCTCACCAAGCAGTATAAGCGGACGGATAAGATCAAACTCACCATCAAACATCGTAAGTGATGGAGGCATGGTGCTGATAGAACTGTTTGATATCATATTCATCAGAAGAGTTTCAATGGCATCATCCCTGTGATGACCGAATGCAATTTTATTGCAGTTTTGTTTTTTAACAAAATCAAATAGCTCCTTCCTTCTAAGCCGGGAACAGAAAAAGCAGATTGATTTTTTTTTATATTTTTCAAAATCAGCTTCAGCTTCAATTACATGCAGAGGAACGCCGAGTTTTTCACAAAAACTATTAATAAAATTCAGATCGGTTTCGTATCCGATATTTTTAATATGAACATGAACTGCCAGTACATCATAATTTATCGGGAGTCGAGCTCTTCTGTTAGCCAGCGTTTCCAGCATTACAAGAGAATCCTTCCCTCCGGAAAGCGCCACGGCAACTCTGTCATCCTCCTTAATCAGAGAGTATACATTAATCGCCCGGCCTACACTTTTCTCAATTTTCAAAAAATACTGTTCTTCGCTATTCTTCATATATAAATAATGACTCTTCCTGGTTTGTTGGAAAAAAAAGAAAATTCAATAAATACTTCAGCCCCCTATCACCCAAAGATGGGGGCCCGAAATAATTATATCATTTTCTCCGCCCTAAGGGCTATGCTTTTAAAATTTCTATTAATCCTCTAATCCTGAAAATCCTAATCCCGGCTACTTCAGCAGATTCAGATTATAAATATTTAATCGATATCCGCTCCAGTATGAAGGATGACTGAATCGGTTTGTCCCCTTTACTTTACTCACAGCAGAAGTAAATGACTCCTGCATAGAAACACCCTTTCCCGCGTTAAGGTAAAACTCTTCGGTAAACATCGCGTTATTAGTATCCTGAATAAACGATCCATTAATCAGTGCCGCCTGAAGGTTAAAATCTCTTGCGAAAAGAAGCAGATCGGCATCTGCTGTATCTTTAAGTTCATCAGAAGACGCAGAGAGTACTGCACTGTTCACTACAGCATTTTTCAGACTTTTACCGCTTACAGTAAACTCTCTTAAAAACTGATTATATTTTATCTTCGAATTCAGATGCACCATTCCGCGGCCTGAATCCGGTTTCGGAATCTGCTTTATTCCCGACTCCCGAATAGCAACCCCCGTAAGAAACGCCATGGGAGAATTATCCGATCCGGAAAGATAAACCTCTCTTGCAAAAGAAGTGCTGCCTGCTGAAGCGAGCAGAAGTGACGGTAGATAAAGAATAGTAGATTTATCTGAGAGCATATGACCATCACCGGCAATTTCAAATGGAATTTTCTCCGTACTTGCATCAGTGGAGATTAGAATCACTTTTTTATCTTTTATCAGCGGATATAGAGAACTGAGTTTTTTTGAGATATCTTTTGAAAAAACAGTAAGGTCTTTACCTGCAGCAGAGGCTATGCTGTAGCTATTTATTACTTCATTAAATGCAGGATAAGCCTTTTCAATAACAAATGTCTTTTTACTTTTTTTATCCGCACTCCATACAAAAATATCATTCATATTTTTAGCAATACTCACATATATTCCATTCTCAGGGAGCACCTGCTGAACTGCATCCATATCAATGGTCCCTGCATATTTAAAAAGATTGCAGCCGCTTCTCGACGATGAAATAAGAAGTTTCTTTACTTCATTATAATAATGGGCGTCTGTATGCTGCCCGGTTTTCATTTTATAATTTACAAACTCATCAAATACATTTGCTGTTATATCACGATACCCTCTACGGTTCATAAGCTCTGTATTATGCTTAACAAGATTCAGCGCGGCTGAAAAGAGTTTTTCAAACTCTGCGGCATCTGCAGGTGTAGCTTTTTTAAGAGATCTCAGCCTGTTTAGCTCAATCAGTGCAAGCTGAAGATTAAGCATGTACTTACGATCCGGGGATAATGTTTCCATTTTACCAAGAATTTCACCTTTTATCGAGGCTTCCTTATATTTACCCGATTTTATATACAAGTTCATTCTAAGAATCTGCATATCGGCATAATTTTCATCCTCAGGTGTAAAAAGCTCTTCAGTTGAAAGTGCCGTTTCATAGCTCTCCTGAAAATTTTCCATCTGATAATAATTAATCGCGATATCCAGAAGAACATCTTTTCTAACGGAATTAAAAGAGTTCTTCGAGGCTATATTCAGCATTTCTTTAAGAACCGGGGTTCTCTCTTCATACATCTCATTTGAAGATAAAAAATTATCTATTTTTTTCAGAAGAATCAATGATGCCGGATTATCTCCCTCTGAAATAATTCTTTCCAGATTTATCGAATCAATAAACTGAATTATCTCTTCCCGGTTATCTCTACCTTCATTACTGATCATTACGGCAAGCACAGGAAAAAGAGATAATGAATCTATCCCTTTTTTACCACGGATCAGCCTTTGAGACTCATCTATCTGAACAGCCGGATCTTTAACCTCAAGGAGAGATGCTATACTGTTAAAACGGATGGAGTCGCCAGCCGCGGATTTCACCCCGCTTATCATAGAACGAATAAGATGTTCAGCTTCGGACAGAAAAGCACTGTCCGGAATAAGAGACAGAAGTTTAACCGCACGATCATCCCCGCTGAAATACATAAATCCGGCTGATGGTATAATATACCTCTCCAGCGGAAGAATAGTTTTCTCCTGCTTTTTAACAGATGCAATAACATCAGACGCAGAGATATCTCCATCTCTGACAATCTTTAAAAGTGCGGTAAAAAGTTTTATATCTACGGTTATAATTCCCGCCTCTGAAAGTTCAGCCAATTCCTTTTCCGCATTCTTTAAATCTCCGGAATAGAAAAATGTATAAGCGCGGCGGAGTTTTATCATATTCTTTTCATCATCACCAAGCGGCTTATACGAATTGAGTACATTCAATGAGCTCTCAACTCTCCCGCTTAAAAGTTCCAGAAGCCAGAGATCCGCAATGTAGGTAAGCGATTTTTTCTCTTTCTGAAAGGAGTTCCATCTGGCAAGATAAACGCCGGCTTTCTGAAAATTCCCTTTTTTCATATTTCCGCTGAACAGCGAATAAGCATCATCCCCGATCTCTCTGCTTTGAAGATCGCTCTTGTCGCTAAAAATATTTATATATCCCATAGTAAAAAATGGTGTATCTGTAAAAGGATCTGATTTCCCATATAATTTTTTAACAAGTGGGGTAATTGTTCCAGAATCGTTTCCTATAGTTACAATAATACGTTTTGTTCCGGCATAGAGAGCACTCTCCAGAAGAAGTGTAAGACTCTGATAATCGCTCTTTACCCCGGCTCTAATAATACATGAAGGGGAGATTGGCGAGGAGAAAAGCAGTTCAGGAGTTATCTCGTTATCTGAACCGGCCTTATCGATAATTACAGAATAATCTACTAATGATTTTCCTTTACCATCTGATATTTCGATCGCTTCATCGAAATTCCCGTTTAGTCCGCTCACTTCACTATATATACTCCCCGCGATAGAATTTGCATCTTTCATATAAGAGGATATTCTGTCCAATGTGTTGACAAAGATATAACCAATCGAGGACTTCAGCTTCCCGCTGCGGATCAGATCGATAACATCTTCACTGAGCAATACAAATACAGGTGAACCGGAGTTACCCGGCATAATTGCATCGGGATTATCATTAACATATCCCCAGGTCATTTTACCTTTTGATAGTTTCCAGTAGAACAGACCTTTAACTGTTTCATGGAATCTGAAAATATCATTGTTTATCACCGGTTCTCTGTAACCACTAATTTCAACATACGGTTTTACAGAAATATTCCCGGCGCTTATTACTTTTATAAGAGATTTGAGAGTATCCTCTTTCTCTGATAAACTTTTTTTTAGGGAAACAACATCAGCAGAAAGCGGATCCGCACCGCCGAGAAGAAGTGATGAAAAACTATTTCTCAATACAGTCAACTTACTCAGCTCTGCCGTATACTCATGATATTTTTCGTTATCATATTCATTACTGAAAACAGGCGAAAGAGCGTTTACAGACATTATCCGGTAAACCTGCGCATATCTTTCAGAAATTTCAAACCCTCTCTTTTCGTTCCCCTTCTCTATGAGAAAATTTATATAATCTCTATATATCATTTTAACTCTATATGGATAGGAGCTGTAGAGCGCGGGATACTCTTCAATGGCATTTATAGCTGAAACGAAATATTTTTCAGCCATGGAGAGATAATCGCTTTTTTCTACTTCTTTTCCATGAGCATTTAAGAAATTTCCAAGCTTATAATAAGCATTTATTTTAATCCACGAAAGGCCGTTCTGTTCACTGAAATTTTTAGCATCAATGAGTGAAACGTAAGCTTTCTCAATTTCGCCGATACGTTCATCACATGAAGCGGCATTCAGCATGAGTTTAGCCTTCAGCTCCTTTCTGCCGGAGTTGTCCGCCTGTGAAATCGATGAGCGGAACTTTTTGGAAGCTTCTTTATATAGATCAAAAACAGCTCTGTTTACAGAATAAAGCTCTTCTGCACTTAGAGATTTTTTATTCCCCCCAATCGGATCCGACGCATACAAAATCTCCGCCAGATAATACTTTAGAATAGCGGCAGAGATATCGAGAGAGTAATATATAGCAAGAGTCTCCTGCTCAATCTTTGCTGTAACCTGAGTAATCTGTTCATCTGTTACTTTCTCTTTCTTTGCCTTTGCGGCTTGATTAAGGATTTCTATCTCACCATCAATACGTGTTTTGAAATAGTCTTTTCTATAGCTTTCAATTTTACCAATAAGACCTGATAATTTATTTTTCCAGTCAATACTGTTGTTCTTATTCTCCTCAATCATTACAGCATAGAGATTAACAAGATTCATCATAGAGGCCTTTGTGCCGTCAAGATTCTTCTTCTCTTCGGCCAGTTTACCCGCCTCATTAAAATACTTTTCAGAATCCTCATACCTGCCGGAAATATATGAATAGTAACCGAGGTTATTAATTGCACGTATTCTTCCGTCAACCGCGACCGATGTTGAAGATTTTTCCAAAAGCTTAATCTTCTCTTTAAGATATTTTATTGCAGTTGGAAAATCTCCATCTGATGCCGCTATCTCTTCATACAATGAGAGATTAAGAAGCTTTTTACTATTTGTATCGAGCGGATAGAAAATTTTATTATCCCCTATAACAACAGAATCGGAACCCATATTAAACACAGGGAAAGGTCCCAGACCGAATAATTTCATTTTAAGATAATACTTTCTTTCATCATCTGGATACTTTTCAAGAAGTACCGCCGCACGATCAAGATTATATTTCGCGATGCCGCTCCTCCCTGATTTAATGTAGCAGTAAGCTATCTCCTGAAAATAACGCGCCCTGTCAATTGTCAGCTTATTGTCATCAGCATATTTTAGAATCTTCTTATACCATTCGATCGCATCGTTGTACTTATTTTCATATCTGCTAAAAAGAGCAAAATATCTGTATAAAGTCAAAAACTGATATTTGTACTTTTCTGAACCTCCGCTGAGCGAAAGAGTTCTGTATATATCGTAAGCTTTTTTAATTTCGTTACCAGCAGCTTTAATCTCGCCGTTCTGCCAAAATGAATATCCCAGATGAAAATTAAAGAGCGCATTCTCTATTTCCGAACCGAATCTTTTCTTATATTTCCCGGCAAGTTTATATGAATTCAGCGCTCTGGGATAATTCAGAAGAAGAAAATAGTTATTGGCTAAATTAAGATGGATATCACCTTCATTTTCCGGACTGATTTTTTCATCATTCGCATTCAGTGCTTTTTCAAGAATAACAAGATTCTCCTCCCACAAATGTTCAGGAAAAAATTTACCGGCATATTTTGTTACTTCATCTCCATAAGTGTTTCTCTCTGAATCGACAAACTGATATATCCAGCTTTTAAGAAGATACGGATCGATGAAGGCGTCATCTATAAAAAGAGCCCAATCGATCTGTTCATCGGCCATTTTAAAAGCCTCATATGTATCACTTTGAGAAATTTTACGCCCCTCTGTATCTGTTAACGAATTAAGATGGAGAGCTTTTTTTGTATAGATATATCCAAGGCCGTAGATGGCCGCCCTGTTAAAGTCCATTCTAAAAACAGGAAGTTTATCATTATAACTTTTTTCCAGTTCTTCTAATGCCGTATTACCTTTCCATCCAATATATGAATCGATATATAATATATGAGCCTTCGGTGCAAATTCACTATAAACTTCCGGGTATAATCTTTTGTTATGCATCAGTGTTACAAGATCTATCAGTTTATAATATATCTCCGATGCATCTTTGTAATTTTTAGCCAGTTCGCTCTTCTCTCCGGACTGTTCATAATAATTTATCAGCCAGAGAAGACGTTCTTTAAAATTTTCAGTTTTAAACCGGCGGGAGTATCTGTTAATCCCCGCGGCAAAATATTTTTCCGCTTCTGCAAAACGGCTCTGTCTGCGCTCTATCTCTCCAAGTTTTATATTCGAAAGATAAAAAGTCAGATCATTGGGGTGAGAGAGCGTAATAGACTGAAGCAGCTCCTCTCTGCCCCTGTCAGCAGAACCTTTACTTTCATAGAGCAATCCGGAAATATGAGTAAGAACTGCCATGATCTTTTTATCATCTTTAAATTTTAATTTTAACTGTGATATCCTGGCCAGATAATTATCCGACTCCGAGGAAGAGATTCTGCCCCCATTGAAAGGATCGACAAGATTCTTAATGACCGATATCTTCTGATTCGCATTTCCCTTATTGAGAATGTTAACTGCTGATTCTGAAAGACCGGTTTTACGAAGATCATCTCCGATTATTGAAATTTTTGTCTGAATATCGGTAATTCTTTCGTAATCGGTAAAATCAGCAGCGATATGTTTCAGAATCTTTAAAGAACTGGCGCGTTCACCTCTATCAAAATAGATGTCGGACATATCCTCAAGCGCGAATGGTAAAAAATATCTGCTGTTTTTTTCTGTACCGAACTTTTTTGAAATTTCCTGAATATCGGGATCACCCTTTACTGATGAGGGTTTCTCAACCAAATCAAGAATAAATGATGCATAGGGATCTTTCCCATCTGTTCTTTTCTGAATAAACGAAATAATTCTTTTCGTCTCTTTCGAATTTCCGTTTTTCTTATAATAAAAAGCAGCCTCTTCGAGAGCCCGGTTTACATAGGCCCGTGATGTATTATCATTATTTTCACCGTAATTATTAAAGACTGCTTCAAGTGATAAAAGATACTTCTCTGTATCTTCGTACTCTGCCAGATATGTTTCACACATCTCGTACTGAAGTTTTGAATTGAGCTTTTTTGGAATAATCCCCGATTCAGGAATAATATTAAGATTTATATTTTCGCCGGTAACATCAGTGTAGATAATAACCCCTTTATAATCCCGTGTAGCCAGAACAGGTAGCCACTTTGCGTTGAAAGAAGTCTCTGTTCTTTTTGTAAGAGGGTAACTAAGCCGACTCTTTATATCGATAAACCTGATAATCGACCGGTCCTGAATATCAATTACACCATTGCCGTTTGTATCTGCCTCGATTGATGAATATATAATTTTTTTCTCATCGTCCATAAATGAAGGATAAAGTTTAATATTATTATCTGAAACTACTTTACTCTCTTCACCGCTGGCAATATCAAGAATATATAAATCTCCATTTGCGTTTTCACGGTAGGAGACAAAAACGATTTTACTTCCGTCCATAGAAAACGATGGGTACTGCCCTCCTTTCTCTGTGATCCTTTTTTTGTCGGAACCATCCTGTTTCATTATCCAGAGATTTGCTGTTCCCCCCTTTGATGATGAATAGACAATATCATTTCCATCAGGACTCCATACCGGATTGACATCTTTTATATTTATTATTACACCACTTCCAGAATCTCTCTCCTGGCTTATATTTTCCGCTTGATTATCAAGAGATGATAATGAGGTTATAGATTGCTCCTGACTTTTTATAAGATCGGCAGATTTTATATTCATTACAAAAATATCACCTTCAGGATCAGATCTGAAAGATACAAATGCCAGTTTTTTACCATCGGGTGATATCGCGGGAGTTATATCTTTAGAAGGGTGGGATGTGAGCCTTACTGTTGTTATATCTGTCATAGACCGGAGATAGATATCAAAATTCCCTCCATCACTGTTTGAAGAGTAAAAGAAGAACTTACCGTCCCGCGTAATATCGCCGTCAGTCTCAACAGATTGTCCAATAGTAACAGGGATAACACGCCCGACACTGAACCTGTACTCCTTGTCAATAATCCCCTGGTAACTGAACTTTACGTCATATAAATTTTTATCCTCACAGGATAAAATAAAAGCCAGAGCCGGTATAATTAAATATATAATTCGTTTCATCATAATGTCCTATAATTTCCTGTACTTGCTTATTTTTTCCGTACCCAGGTACCGGATTTTTCCTGAATCCACTCATCCTTAAAAGCAAGACCTCTCTGCTCTTCAGAAAAATTTCTGCCGAAATCATCAATCTCGCTCTTCAGAGGTTCGCTCCCCTTTGAAATCAGAAGTGAACGAGTAAAGATCTCTCTTCTGGCCAGATTCTCTTCCTCTATCACTGTTACCAGAATTTTCTTTTCAGCGGGGGAAGAATCATATTTTCTGTTTTCCATATACTGTATATAACCGGTGTTCCCCTCTCCAAGGGCACCTTCACTTTTATACTCTTTTATTTTTTCAGAGTGAAACTCTCTCACTTTCATATATTTAAAAAGCTCGGGATCTCCGGACATTCTTCCTGAAATATTTTTTTTCCCAGCAGTTGTCTTAACTGAAGATATAGTCCAGGCATCTTTTTCAAGCTCCTTGTACTCACCGACAATCTGACTTTCGATAACGGTTTTTTCACCGGTAAGATTAACGTCAGGAGGAACAATGCTTATACAACTCGGACCTGAGCTGCATCCGGTACTTAAAGCGGCCGCGGCAGCCGCGGCTATGATAATTATAAAGTTCTTAAACATTTATTTCTCCTCCGATACTTTTCTTAAATATTCCTGAATTGGAATCCGGTCGAAAGCGACCTCTTCATTCTCAACATTAAAAATCCTGCTGAGAGCTTTTCCTTTAAACTTAACCTTTGTATAAACAAGACCCCTGTCGAGTCTGAAATCGAAACTCTTCGCAAGCATAGAATTGTCCACGGCAAACTGAACAGGTTTCCCCAGCTTCGATTTACCCTTCTCCTGACTGAGACCCTTCATAAGCCTATTTGCAAACTCCTCGCCGATCCTGAAGATGTTTATATTACCTGAAGGTGTCAGCTCCCTGTTGATATCAAGTCCCCTTCCCGAGAAGTTCGCGTTCAATGAAAGCTCGGCATCCTTTGAAATATTTTTAGTCGTTATATCATCGAGGCGCCCGATGTTTACATTAAGAACATCAAGGTTAACACTGAACTCCATGTTCTTCAAATTAAAATCTGCAAGATTAAAGAGTATTGATTTACTGCTGATTGATCCGTCCAACACCGACGCTTTAAGATTTGAAATACTGAAAACATTATCTTTAAAAACCATATACGCTTTAAAATCCTTCATAAATTCAAAAGGGATATCTCTGGCAGGATGTTTAGCCTTTACTGAGGTTATTGTAAAATTAGGCTTTTCAGCAAACTGGTCACTGTCAATTACCATATTCTGAGTTATGCTGATATATGATTTATCAATAGTATGCACCTTGAACTTATATTCAAATGGAAAGTCCATATTAAAACCGGAAACCGAAAGCATCTGTTCCTTATTTTCAAGATTGAAATCTCTAAACTCAAGGCTTCCATATGCTTTTCCAGTTGCAAGATCGCCCTTCATAAATGCCGAGAGCTTCAGCATCCCCGAGGTATTCCAGGGACCCCAGACACTCTTCATTTTCGGATTATTAAGTTCAAGAGATACTTTCAAATTCGAATCAGATAAAGGAGTCTTCTTAAGCTCAATCATTCCTCCGGCATTAAGGGCAAGATTCATGTTCTTACTTCCGAGATATACATCGTTAAGAGTAACTTTTTTACTCCTGTTATCCTGCACAACCGATGCCTTGAGTCTGAGATCGTTCACGCCGTAATCAGGAATCACAGCGAGCATATCGACACTAGCTTTCACAATATCACTGCCGAGATAAAAATTAAGCCCCAGATTTAAATCCACCGGTTTTTTCAGAGGAATATCCGCAACCTGTTTTTTAAATCTTCCCGGAACCATAGCTTGCAAAGGGGCCGTATTTATTCTAAGTCTGTTTATATTAATAAAACCCTCTGTTGCCTTCCCCATGGACACATCACCGGACATTGCAAGCGATAAAGCCTTCGCGCCCCCGGGATTAAAAAAATCAAAACCGACATTGTTAATTTTAACTCTCTTGAAATTATTATAGCCCGTTGCAGAAGCTGTGAGTTTAACGCCATTATCACCGGACTTGCTCCCTTCAATTACATAAGCAAGATGAGGGATATTCAGCTCGGCGCCGATATCCATTGTGCTTCCGGACATAAGAGCTGAATAATCAAACCCGATAAACGGTATTGATGCTTCAGTTCCTGGAATTCTGAAATATATATTTTTAAAAGAAATTTTTCCTTTAATATCAGGATTTTTTGCGTTCCCTCTGACAGTAAGAGGGAAGAGTGAGATCTCTCCGCCGAATCTGGTATTTCTGTCCCCTGTCATTAATACGAAATACGGATAAAGATCTTTCAGCGGAATAATACTCTCCTCCATGTTGATATTAAGAACCTGAGATTTTGTAACGCTGCTAACCATACCTGAAAGTTTCAGCCAGTTGCTGTTCATAAAACTGAAAGAGAAGTTGTTTATCTTCAATATATCGTTTATGGGATTATAGAATATATCGTAGGCGATGAGAAAATTAAAAGGAGAAAAGACTTTATTCTGCAGGCGGAGGGGCATTCTCTTCGCTCCGAAATTCATTGTGCTGATGAATTCAGGAGTTCCGCCATTGTTGAAAATCAATTTCCAGTTTAATACAAGTTCAGGAGAAGTGGCGACGCCCTTTGAATAAAATTTCACATTCATTCCATTCTGCGGATTAAGCTCAAACTTCATAGTTTTTAATATCCTGACAGCTTCCACCGATTTCGGAATTGTTTTCACAGGGGGGACTTCAATATTCGCGTTGAAAGAGAGCCCTGTAAGTTCTGAATTAAAATCTGCGCTATTTACGTAAACACACAGATCATCCAGAATAAAGTTAAACAGGAAATCAACCGCTATGGGAAGATTTACCTCTGGAGATGAGGATTCATCTGTATCTTTCTCCTCTTCAGGCTCCTTTTCCGGTTTCTTATCCGAAGGTTTCATGAGAGCTGCAGCATTCCAGACACCTTTTTTTTCTATGAGATAAACTCTCGGTTTATAAATACCTATTTCAGGGAAGCGTATACTCCCTGTAAAAATCGGAAAGAATCCGTAATTTAAAACCAGTTTTTCCAGCTCAAAAAGTTTTCCACGGCCGAAGTCCTCACCGCTGCGGATTACGATGTTATTAATGACAAATCCCCTGTATGGATTAAAACTCTCAACATTAAGATCAAGGGAACCGTAAGACATTTTAGAAAAATTAGCTTTGGCAAGCCCCTCTACAACAGGGGGAGTTAAGTACAACTGTAGGAAGAAAAGAACTGCCGCAATGAGTACTGTTACAAAAAGAGGTATTCTGATAAAAAGAGTTTTGGCAAACTGAATCACAATTCTAAGAGATAAAGGACGAGCCTTCATCTTTGCCTTTTTCGCTTTTTTCTTCTCCTTCCGGGAGAGTTTCCCTTTCTTTAAATTATCAGTACCGGAAGATGACTCAAAATCGTCTTCATCGGGGAGTATCTCTTTAATTTTCTTTTCATCAATTTTACTTTTCGGATTCTTTCTTCCAAAAAGATTTTTAAGCCGGTTTAACTTTAACATTTCAAGCTACCTGTAAGTTATTAAATTATAATTGCATTTATAAATATGGGATATGAGAAAATCTGTATCATAATGAATTCCAGACCAGGAATCAAAATTCTTAATTCTTAATCCTGAGTGAAATTCTCATATACAATTATTAAATACTCATAGGTTATAATTCAAGTAAAAGTTTAAAAAAAAAGGGGTATAATTGAATAATGACCGGAGCATTTCATAGTTGCAAAAAAGAAGATTGCCCCATGGCAATTTTTTTAATTTGACATGTTTCAGATAATAGTTAAATATTCAAGTATGCAGAATAAAGATATTATCACTTTGTATAATGAAATTATCAAAACCCTGCGGGGAGAGTGGCTGCTTGTGGGCGGGGCACTTCTGCATGTACTGGAGATAAGCGATAGAGTTACTCTTGACATCGACCTTGTGCCTCTTGGTGAAATCACCAACAATGATCAGTTAAAAATAATGAAGATAGCAGAAGATAATAATTTCCCCCCTGAAACAATTAATTTTGCCGCTGAGTTTTTTGTAAAAAAACAGAAGAACTGGAGAAGAGAACTGGTCATTTTGTTTGAAAATAAAAATTTAAAACTTTATCGTCCGTCAAGGAAACTTTTCAGGCAATTAAAAGAACAAAGAGGAACTGAAACTGATTTGATTGATATAGAGATGTTTGAAAAAAAAATTACGGACAGGTAGAGTATGACAGATCCCATAAACGAACCTGACTGGGAAATACTTTACTGTTTTGGAATGACTGTAAATATAGTTCAAACTGGTAATTCTGAAATTTCATACGATAAAGTTTTTCAAAATATAATTTCCGCTTCAGAATTTCTAACAAATAAAAGAAGTGATACAGCTTACAATCGCTATTACGATGCATTCAAAGCGATGCTCCTTGCTCTAAAAATTCACTACCCTTCAAAATATTTCGAAATAGAAAACAAAACCGGATCGGATTTAACCGCTCTGTTTGATCTCAATAATATTTCAGGAAGAGATATTAAACTGCAACGAATATCTTTGTCGAAAATATCAGAATTTTTAAAAACTTCCCGATAATTTAATAATATTATTTTCTTGACCATACGGTATATTCTACTCAACTGAAATTATGAAAAATATTTATAAATATATAATAGTATATTCATTACTTCTTATAATCTCCTGTTCAGGCGGAGGTAGCGGCGGAAGTGATGAGTTGTCTTATCAATATCATACCCCGGAAGAAGTAAATATCTTTCTTGAAGAGATTGCCGAAAATTATCCATTGATTGCAAAAGTAGAATATGTCGGTACAAGCGAATCGGGACGTGAGATTAATGCTTTAATTATTTCTGACTCGCCCGGCACTCTCGAAGGTGAACCTGCCGTAAGGCTTACCGGAGGAATCCACGGTAATGAGATGATGAGTGTTGAACTGCTTATACGGTTTATTGAGTATCTAACTTACGGTTACAGTAGAGATCCGGAAATCAAAGACCTTGTCGACAGCCGATATATATGTATAATCCCTGTACTTAATCCTGACGGACTCGCACGTAAAAGAAGATATAAT
>JBBRFT010000070.1:0-14305 GCA_038241375.1 Spirochaetota bacterium | reverse complement strand
AATTTGGAATAGATACTGACAATATGCTTGAATTCTGGGACTGGGTCGGAGGCCGATATTCGTTAACATCCGCCATTGGTCTTTCAGTAATGATATCAATCGGATATGATAATTTTATCAGATTTCTTGATGGTTTTCATGAGATGGATAATCATTTCAGAGATACTGCTTTTGATAAGAACATCCCTGTGCTCATGGCTTTGCTTGGAATATGGTATAATAATTTTTTCCGATGCGAAACTTATGCTATTCTGCCATATGAGCAGTATATGCATAGATTTGCAGCTTATTTTCAGCAGGCCGATATGGAGTCCAATGGGAAATCTGTAACACGAGATGGTAAAAAAGTTACTTACAGCACAGGTCCGGTAATATGGGGAGAGCCCGGAACAAACGGGCAGCATGCTTTCTATCAGCTGCTGCACCAGGGAACTAAAATAATACCCGCGGATCTAATCGGTTTCGTTAATCCTCTTCATGGCGATAGGGATCATCATAATAAACTCATAGCAAATATGATTGCCCAGGCTGAAGCTTTTGCCTTCGGTAAAACTTCTGAAGAGGTTATTAAAGAAGGTGTGGAAGAGAAACTTGTTCCCTATAAAACATTTGAAGGGAACAGACCCACGAATGTTATTATGTCAGATAGACTTACACCTGAGATTCTGGGTAATCTGATAGCATCATATGAACATAAAATATTTGTCCAGGGAATAATCTGGAATATTTTTTCATTTGATCAGTGGGGTGTAGAACTTGGCAAAGTGCTTGCGGGAAAAATTCTGAAAGAACTGGAAGCTGGAGAGAGTAATGAATCTGTTCATGATTCCTCCACCATTGAATTGATAAAGTATTACAGGAGCAGATGTGTTGAGTAAAAAAATAAATAGCAATACGGAGGCAGCAGCTGATATTGCAGATGATTATCTTGAGAAAATCACAAAATATGAAATTTTCCGGCAGGAAGCAAATCATGTCCGTGAGAAAGATAAGAAACTAATAAGAGATCTTTTTAAAAGTTTCAGTCATAGTGATCTTATGGTTGGAATCGGTTTTCAGCGGGCGTACGGATCAATAATTTCCGGAGATTACTTTGATCTGTTTAAGCTATCCGATAATAATTTTCTTTTCGTTTTTGCTGATATAAGCGGTCATGGACTTCCGGCTTATACAACTCTCATAAGACTCAGGTCTGCCGTAATACTTGCGGTCAAGGAGATGGAGGGGATTCACGAAAGAACAGGTATCATTGATTACGCGTATCTTATTAAAAGTATAGCGATGAAATTTACCGACATAATGGATATGTCAAATTCGAATGATTTTGCCTCTGTAAATTTTGTTTTTGTTGAAGATAGAAACGGTTCGTTGAAGTTGAGGTTTTTCAACAGAAGTATGCTTTTCCCAATTATTGTAAGACGGGGTAAAGGCGGTATTCAGTCTTTTGATCTTAATAATAAATATGATATATGGAAACCTGAAAAGGGTTATCTTCTTGGAAGTGATATAAAGAATCTTATCAGTCTTGAATCGTATTACCACACTCCTGAATGCTGCTTTGAAATATTTCAGGGTGATATGATTTTCTTTTTTACAGACGGGATTACCGAAGCTTTTGATTTTGAAACAGAAAAAAAGCAGTATGGCGAGGAACGGCTTCAGCAGAAACTTATTGAGTTGTGTGATTTTCCTCCACAGCTTGTTATTAATAGTATTTTTGATTCAGTTTACGAATATATCGGCAAACATGAGTATCAGAAAGACGATATGACCGCAGTACTGATAGACCTTCCTGTTAGACCGTGATTGGAAAATAATTTCTTGACAGTCTTTTGATTTTTATAAGAAATTATAAACTATAGTATGTTTAATACCGCTTTCTGCACTTTTAAACCTGCGGTTGATACGATATTAAATTTTTAAACAATAATGAAAAGTACTCGTAGTTTTTGATTTTACCTCCTGTGTTTTGCATAGGATGCGCAGGAATTATGGAACGTGAAAAGAGGAGTTATGGAAAAAATAATAGATAAAATAAATAAATTAGCTTTAGCTCATGATCAGATATCACCTGCGATTATTAAAGAAAAGAACATTAAGCTTGGTCTAAGAAATGCTGACGGTACAGGTGTAATTGTAGGGATTACTACCAAAGGCAGAGTTATCGGATATGAAATGGTTTCTGATGAAAAATCACCTGATGTTAAAAAGCCTAAGCCCATAGAAGGTAAACTGTATTATTGTGGTTATGATGTTGATGATATAATTGACTATAATGAAAAGCACAAGAGATTCGGATTTGAAGAAGTTATATATCTTCTTTTAACTAATGTTCTCCCTAGTAAAGAAGATCTTGAAACTTTCAGTGTAAGTCTGCATAAAAAGTCTAAATTGAGTACAGTTGAAAGACGTATAATAATAGAAGAAGTTGAAAACTCAAATCAGATGTATGCGCTTCATAGTGTAATATCACATTTAAGCAGATGTGACAAGAATCCCGATTCAGTAGACGTGGCAACTGTAGGAGAACAATGTATCAATATTATCGCTAAAGCTCCTGTCATTGTAGCGAATAATTACAGTGTTAACAGATTTAGAAAAGGTGATGATTTAAGACTTTCCCGTTCAAGGGAAAATCTTTCCGTTGCAGAAAATTTTCTTTTTATGCTTACAGGCGAAATGCCGGACAGAGAAGATGCGTTAATGTTTGACGCATGTCTTATTATGCATGCTGAACATGGGGGAGGGAACAATTCCACCTTTACTGTCAGAACGGTCTCTTCGAGCGGTGCTAATACATATATGGCAATTGCTGCAGGTGTGGCATCTCTGAGCGGACAGTTCCATGGCGGCGCAAATGAATCTGTTATGTTTATGATGAAGCAATTGAGGAAAGAGGTGAAAGACTGGACTAACGAGAATGAAGTTCGTAAATATTTGAATAGAGTTCTCGACAAAAAGGCAGCTGATAAAAGCGGTAAAATATATGGTCTTGGTCATGCAGTTTATACTCTTTCAGATCCGAGAACAAAAGTATTAAAAAAATATGCTAGGACTCTAGCAAAAAAACATGATAGGATGGATCTTTTTCAACTATTTGAAATGGTTGAAAAAATCGGACCGGAACTTCTTTTTGAAAGAAAGGGCAATCGTACTTGTGTAAATGTAGATTTTTATTCAGGGCTTGTTTATAAATTACTGGGAATTCCCGAAGCCCTTTTTACTCCGATTTTCGCAATGGCAAGAGTTGCTGGCTGGTCTGCCCACAGGCTCGAACAGCTTGTTCAAGGTAAAATTATCAGACCGGCTTATATCTCTCCAAATTACGAAATCCTGAAGTATAAAGATTTTGATGAAAGATAATTAGTTCATGGTAAAATAAAAAACCCCGCGAGCGGGGTTTTTACTGTAAGTTAAAGACGGGGTTGCCCCCGTCTTTTTAATTAACTTGGCATAGATGTGAATACTCCTCTTGGATCTACTTCTTTTCTCAGTATATCTATTATATCCTGAGTCGGTACAGATGTAACCGGAATTTCTCCTTTTGGCTTAAGAAGCTCAAAACCGCTTGCCATCTGGGCTAGTTCAGGTGAAACGCCAGGATGAAGTGAATTAATTCTCATTCTTTTGCTTTCAGGTTCAAAGTCGTAAGTTCCTGCAGATGTTATTACGGCTATAGGTCCGCCTCCGACCAATCCTGCTTCTTTTCTGCTATTTCCGCCAGTTATAAATCCGGGAGAAGTTATAAAATCAACATTCTTTACGAATTTCTGTGGACTCTGCAATCCTACCAATACAAGCTGTTTTGCAAGAGATGAAAGGTCATTGTTCCCACCTGAACCTGTAAGTCTGTTTTTGTAATTGTGGAAATCTCCGCCGATCATGTGAGTGTTTACATTTCCGTACATATCTATCTGAGCATATCCAAGAAAAGCTTTGTCAACATAACCGTTGTAAAGCTGACCGAAAGAATATGACATTTCTAGAATCATAGGTGATTTTCTCCATGTGGCAGGCCCGCCAACTGACCACGGCATTGCGCCGGGGATAGGGTTTTGCGCACCTGATTCATAAACCATGGTTATGTTTGGAGCGTGTGTTTTCTTAGCAAGGATTCCTGCAACCATTGGAAGTCCTGTACCTATATATACTACTTCTCCATCTTTTATCTGCTGAGCGAGGACATAAGCAATCATTTCTAAAGGATTTGCGGGTCTTTGATCAGTCATTATTCTTCCTCCTATTATTTTTATTTAAATTGATCTGTCACATCATTAAGATTTGGATCGTCCCTTGTCCATTCCTTATAATGGAAGTCCACACCTTCATCTTCGTTGTCATACTCTTCGGCTTTTGTTAATCTTTTTGCATTTGCCATCCATTTTGAACCGCCAAGGAGTTTATCTATCACTTCAAACTGGTCTTTACAGCCAAAAATAATTTCATCATGGAACTCCTGCATCGCACCATCTTTATAAGCCCAGTACCTCATTACTTTTTCCCACATTCTTCTTGGCCAGTAATATAAGCCAGGCATAGAACCAATAAGTGCTCCATAAGGCATTTCAACTACCGCATCAACATAAACAAAAGGTATAACAACACCTTTGTTGTCATTTCTGAAAGCCATTGGTGGAACTATCTCTTCTGCTGTTATGATAACCTTTCGTGATGCTGCAGCAATTGCCGCATCGTTTACTATTGGCCCGTAAATTTTTGCATTACCGAATTTATCCGCCTGGTGAACGTGTATAATAGTAACATCCGGATATAGCGCTGGAATGAAAACACATGGGTCTTTTTCTGTTTTCATCGGGTTATCAACTACTTTTACAAATGGATTGTATTTAAGAAGATCCGAGCCAAGTAATTGCTTTGAATATAAACCTGGAAGACCAAGTTGTGCAGCTTTAAAACCCTGAGCCATTGTACCGTGACTCCACTCGGAAAGAACTTTTGTTCTTCCTTCTTTGACATTTCTCGACATTGCACGGTCTGTCCCTCTCATTTCGGCACCGCAATATGACCAGTGTGTATGTGTTACAGTCCCAGAGTGAATCATGTAGCTTTGGTTGGTTGCCGGAGAACCGATGTTCTGCAGTCCCTTTATACCTTGACGTATAATTTCAAAGTATGCTGCAATCGGTGTTCTTACATAGCTGAAACCTGTATCCGTCAAAATGTCTCCGTCTTTTACATATTCGGTGATAGCCTCTTTCAGAGATATTCTCTTATCGATGGCTGCGTGACTTTTTTTGGCATGAGCGTCCCTGGCTGACTCATAATCGAGCAACCGATCAAGAAGATGTGTGTCTTTATCTTCAAGACGAAGATTCGCAAGCACCTCTTTGTTGTAGTTAAACTTTCCCATTACTTCCTCCTTCATACAGTATGGTAAGTATTGTAAGTATTTTTATTTTAATTTGAGTATTGAAAAGCTTCCGTCCAGACGTTTTTTATTATACAATACGTGTTTATTTAAGTAAATAATTTTTTTTATTTATTTAATAGTAATTTGATTATTTTTTACTTTTTTGGTCTTATTCAAGGTTTTCGATGTGTAATTACTGCTGAAGGGTTAATAATGTATCACTTTTTCAGTGTTAGTAACGCTAGTTAATTTAGTGAAATCATAAGTTTCTAATATAGTGTTTAAATCACGTTGTAATACTATTTAGGAGCTTTATTATAAGATTAATAATAGAATTATACACTATTTTTAAGTATAATATTACTCTATAATACTCAATAGTAGAGTAATATTATACACTCATACTATCGAAAAAAAATACTTACAAAATATTACAATGAAGATTAAACTTCATATTTGATAGTATTCGATAACTATTATTTAAAATGTCAAATAATTTTACATAATTTAAGCTGGTATGTATAATTAATTTACTATAATCGACGCGCGGTAATGAAAGGGTATTTGTATTTTCGAATTAAAGTATTCCAAGGGTCTTCAAAAGGGCCAGAGCAAATAAAGGGGAATAAATTTAATTTTATGCTTTTTTATGCTCTGGCCCTTTTGGATGAATAATACTATACAATATATAATGCTTTGGATGAAAAATCGGGATCACTTGTTACATTCAATCCGAGTTTTCTCAATCCTGCGGCATCGCCAGATGTAGGCATGTGAGTAAGGTGGATCTCACAGCCGGAAAGCTCTTTTAATTTGATAACGGCTGCTTCAGCACTAGGATTAGCCGCCGCACCAATGGCCAGAGCTATAAGTGTCTCCTCGAGGTCAAGACTTACAGGGGTTCCTTTGAGTATATTCTCTTTAAAATTCATTAAAGATGTAAGAATGAATGGAGGCAGAAGGTCAATATTCTGAGGTATCCCGGCCAGTTTTTTTGCTGCATTTAATACCAGTGCAGACGTTGCATGGAGTAGTGGAGAGTTGTAACCGGTAACAATCTCACCACTTGGAAGTTCCAGGGCGGCACCGCTGAATATGCCTTTATTGCCTTTCTCTTTAATTTTAGCTGTCTCGGCGGCATTTCTGGCAGGTAACACCACCGGTCTGTCTTCAGCTTTAAGACCTGTATCTTTCATAAGTACTTCGACACGCTCAACGGTTTCTTTGTCGCATAGGCCCATTGCATATTCGCATGAATAACGGAAGTATCTTCGTATAATCTCCTGATGTGATGCGTATCGTACCTTTTCATCATTTGTTATGGCAAAACCGGCTCTGTTTACACCCATATCAGTTGGTGATTTATAGTAAGATGGAGCTTCTGTGATTTTTTCAAGTATTCTCTGAAGAAGAGGGAATGCTTCCATATCACGATTGTAATTTACAGCTTTTTCATTGAACGCCTCAAGATGGAAGTGATCTATCATATTTACATCTTTAAGTTCTGCAGTTGCCGCTTCATAAGCTTCGTTTACCGGATGTTTCAGCGGGAGATTCCATATAGGAAATGTTTCAAATTTAGAATAAGTTGCGTTTATGCCGCGTTTATGCTCATGATAGAGTTGGGACAGGCATGTAGCCAGTTTTCCGCTTCCCGGTCCGGGACCTGTCACAACAATAATTGGTCTTTCTGTTTCTATATATTTATTCGCTCCGTATCCCTCTTCACTTACAATCAGATCAACATCGGTGGGATAACCCTTCGTGAATTTATGGGTATAAACTTTTACTCCTCTTCTTTCAAGTTTGTTAAGGAATGCCTGTGCTCCCGGCTGCTCTGAGTATCTTGTTATGACTACAGCTCCTACGTGAATCCCCCATGATCTGAAATCATCAATAGTTTTTAATGTATCGACATCGTATGTAATACCAAAGTCGGCTCTGACCTTTTTACGTTCAATATCTATAGCGCAGATGCACATTATAACTTCAACAGAATCTTTCATCCCTGAAAGAAGCTGCATTTTAACATTGGGGTCAAACCCCGGTAAAACACGAGCAGCATGAAAATCGTAGAGTATTTTTCCTCCGAATTCCAGATAAAGTTTTTCGAATCTTGAGTCACGGACACGTCCGAGTATTGCTTCGGTCTGTTCTTTAAGGTATAATGCGTTGTCAAAACCTGGCTGGTTCATCAATTACTCCCTGTTTTCTCACGAGAATTTTATTATCACTCTAAGATTATGTCTTGTAATGGTGATTTTTGTCAAGCAGATGTATTTTAAAAATCGGATGAGATTGTAATTCGTCATTTATTTTAGTTTTAGGGTCTGGGGGCGGTTTTTATAGTTATACGGGTCTTAATAGGGTCTGGCCCTGAGTGAAAATAATAGGATTATTCGGTGTCAGACCTTGTATGATTATCATGGGATACAAATACAACGGGTCTGCCCCTACGTCTCAATTTTTAGGTATTATTTTGTGCTATTTATACAGTCTGATAAATGGGTCTGGCATCAACCCATAATCTGGTTTTTTTTTAATTCTTAAAAATTTTTTTATTTTTATTCTTCGCTGAACGTATTGATAATAAAGGAGTGAAAAATAAATATGGCGAGAAAAATAAGAATTATAGGGCAAGGGCTGACACATCATTGTTTTACAAGGTGTCATGGCAAAAGAAACCTTCTCATGGGAAAATATGGTAAAAAATATTTTATAGAATCAGTGCTGATGTGTCAGGAAAAATATGACTTTGAACTTGTTGCAGCAGAAATTGTGGCGAACCACATACATCTTGTGATAAGAACTAAAGAAGATAAAGAGACCATTTCACTTATAATGCAATATATTAAATCACGAATTGCAGAAAAGTATAACAGGGCGATGCAGACAAGCGGCTCGTTCTGGAACGAGCGTTTTGAATCAAGAGTAATTGAGGAATCTGATGATCCAGAGCAGTATCTGTTCTGGCTTTTATGGTATATAGGATTTAATCCTGTAAGAAAAGGGCTGACGCGTGATCCCAGGAATAACGATATAGGTTTTATCAATTGTTATATTACAGAAAATTTCGAAGCTCCGGTGAAGATAACGCTTCATCCATATTTTCTAAAACTTGGTGAAACTTTTGGTGAGTGTGTAAAAAAGCTTCTTTTTTATGAGGATGCCTATCGCAAGCGGATTGCTGTTGAATTTTAACAAAAAAATTAAAATTCAGGAATGACCAGATAGAATGATAGGTCATAATTATTTAATGTAAGCAGCAAGGATCTGAATTTTATAAGATGTAGGGCCAGACCTGATATAGCAAAAAAATAGTAAATTACATTAAAATTTGATCAATTCCGCTATTTCAGTATCAATGAAAGATTAACACCGCTATTTTCTGCCAAGAAAATCAATTACCCCATTGATAAAGGTTAGTGGATGAACAGGGCAGCCTGGGATGTAAAGATCGGGTTTGAATTTTTTTAAAAAATCTCTATTTAGCTCTGGCCCTCCATCAAAAATTCCTCCACTAATAGCACAGGATCCCATGAGAATCAGAATTCTATCGGGAGTAGTGCAGAGATATGAATCATATAATGCTTTGGCCATGTTTTCAGTTATGGGACCGGTTATAATTATACCGTCAGCGTGCTTTGGTGAAGCGACAATTTCTATTCCGAATCTGCCCATGTCAAAGTTAACATTTGAGCATGCGTTTAGTTCCATTTCACAGCCATTGCAGCCTCCGGCAGAGACAGAGCGTAATTTAAGAGATCTCCCGAAAAGCCTTTTTATCTCTTTTGTCGAGATTATCGCTTTATCCTGAAATTCGTGAAATTCAAAATCTTTTGTGATTTTAAGTTTATCACGGCTGTCTGCTGAAAGTTTATGAAGTACTGAAAATTCAATCCCGTTATCCGGACATCTTCTTTCGCACTCTCCGCAGAATGTGCATTTCCCAAGGTCTATTGCTGCAGGTGAGATTTTCATTGCGCCGGATGGGCATGCTTCAACACATTGTCCGCACCCGCTGCAGTTGTTTTTTATAAACGGATATCCTCTGAATGGCGATTTAACTTCTGCTTTACGGATATCGGATATATATTGTCTTCCCTGGATTATTCGTGTTCGTATTAGATTTAGCATTCTGATTCTCCTAAAGATCGTGGCCGCAATATGATAGATTAAAGCTTTTATTGCATAACGGAAAGTCCGATACGCCATTATTGCGCACAGCCAGGGCCAGACCCGACCAGTTATTGAATGACGGATCTTTTATTTTATACCGGATGAGCTTACCATTCTTATCAGTTATCGCAATATGTATAATTTCACCTCGCCACCCCTCTGTCATTGAGAGTGACAGAGCATCTGTAGGGAATCTGTTGATAATTTCTGAAGATGCTCTGGCCCCCTGTAAACCTGGAATAATTCCAAGCTGCTCTTTCACATAATTGAATGAATGCATCATCTCTATATAACGGATGTAGCTTCTTGAGAAGACATCACCCTTTTCCAGAACTACTTTTCTTGCCGGATATTGCCGGTACATCCCGGAGGGGTAGTCTGTCCGTATATCTATCGGTACACCAGATGCCCGTGCCGCGGGGCCTACCATTCCGATCAACCGGGCAGTGTGTGAATCGATTGTTCCTGTACCCTCAAGCCTGGTCAGTACAGAGGGCTGATCAAGCATTGTAAGAGGGATCAGCTTTTCTATTCTATTCTGAACATAGTTAACATTGCTCAGTATCTTTGCTGCAAGTTCGTGGTTTATGTCGAAGTTTACTCCCCCGGCACGTATTAGCCCCATGCCGTATCTGCTCCCGCAAATCAGAAGTGTAGTATTTATTATCACTGTCCTGAGAGCGGCAAAGGTTGAACTCCCCATGAGAAAGCCCACATCGTTGAATATTGCGCTGAGGTCTCCGATGTGGACTGCAGCCCGTTCAAGTTCAAGACATATAGTCCGGATGACCATAGCTTTTTGAGGAATTATAGTTCCTGTGAGTATCTCCATCAATCCGGCATAGACCGATGCATGAGCTACGGCAGAATCGCCGGAAATTTTTTCTGCAATCTGCGGGAAGAATATATTTTTACCCGATGCTGAATTTGTTTTATCAATAAGAATTTTTTCTATGCCGCGGTGCTGATATCCAAGCTGAATCTCAAGATGGTAGACATTCTCTCCATGACACATGAACCGGAAATGTCCCGGTTCGATAACCCCCGCATGAACAGGTCCTACTGCTACTTCATGAATCTCCTCGCCATCCATGGAATAAAACGGATAATCCTCAATTTCTCCTGTTCTTGCTTTATGGTTTTTACCATATCGTACAGGTTTTAGCCATGGATGTCCAGTAGGGAGAATTCCGGTCTCTTCGTAAAATTCCCTTTCAAAGAGATGGAGTGATGGAACTTCCGGAGTAAATGACCTGTAGCTTGTTGTATCTTTTGTAAAAATTGCCGATGCAATGAATAGCCGCGATATTGTATCATCACCCAGAATAATATATAATATTGTTTCTTCATCGCGCTTTACACCGAAGAATGCCAGCACTCTTTTATCTTCAAGCCGTACTTTATTTGTTATGTCATCTCTAAGATCATCAAGCTGAACCACGGGGATATCCGCGGTGTTGATCATGGAGCTGCAGTTAAATCTTTTCCACTCAATCATCAGGCACCTCTGTTGAAACTCCTACTTGAAACTCTACTCCGGTACGATCATTAAAACAGCATCATTGAGTATCTTCATCACAGGCTCAGGTATATAAATCCCTATAATCAGCAGGAGTATAAGAAACATTATCTGCGGCAGGTAAAGAAAAATTCCGTCATAAAAATATTCTCCAGGGTTATTATCTCTATTTCCAAAAAGCATCCGGAAAATTGTGCTGGCGATTCCGTAAAGAATAATCGTCAGCAGAAGAAGGAAAATTACAGTAAGCGTTATTCGCCCCTGTCCGATCATCTCCCTGACAATCATAAATTCCGAAATAAAAAGAGGGAAAGGGGGGAGAGCTGCAATACTTATGAATGAGAGCAGCCAGAGAGTCCCTGTTTTGTAATCGTTGTGCATGAGGCTGTCTATCTTTTCAGATTCTTTCGTCTTATACCGGTGAAGTATATTTCCCGCAGTAAGAAAGAAAGAGGCCTTAGTGAGAGAGTGACCTATCATATGCAGGAACGCCGCGAAGACCGCAGGGCCCCCCATGCAGATGCCGATAGCGATTATGCCCATATTCTCAATCGATGAATATGCCAGCATTTTTTTGTAGTTTTTAATTTTAAGTATAAAGGCAGCACTGAAAACAAGTGAGAGAAAGCCCATAATAAGAAGAATATTTTTTGCAAATATCAGATCGTCTGCGGCCAGCATAATTTTATAAACTCTCAGTATCCCTAAAAACGCAAGATTTAAAAGCGTACCGGAAAGCATTGCCGACATGGGCGACGGGGCCTCCGAGTGTGCATCGGGGAGCCATGAGTGCATCGGGGCAAGTCCCATCTTTGTACCGTAGCCGAGAACGATAAAAAGGAATCCGATGTTTATCCAGAAGGTATCGATACTTTTAGCGTTAAGGTATAGATTGCTGTAGAAAAGTTCTTCAACACTCCCGCCTACGCCCTTGGAGATAAATATTATCCCCACAAATGCAAACGATATACCAATTGTGCAGATGAATATATATTTCCATGCAGCCTCAAGTGCTTCATCTGTCTTGTCAAAATAAATGAGATATGCAGTGGCGAGAGTTGTAGCTTCAAGGAAAACCCAGTTGAGCCCCAGGTGCTGGCTCAGGATAAAGCCGTTCATGGAAAAAACAAATAGCATTAGGGAGATATAATAAGTAGTCTGATGTTTTACAGAAACACCTGAATCTTTAAAATAAGATATATTGGCAAGTGATATTCCAAAATACAAAATGGCTGTTACCAGAATAAAAATTATATTCAGAGAATCAACCATGAAGTACGGCTCCATATCGGAAGGCCGCTGTATGGTAAATGAAACTGCAGACACCAGGTAGATTGCTGAATAGAGAGTGGTTACGCTTCTGTTAAGTATATCTGATTTGCAGGTGTAGAGTATAACCGCTGCAGCTAGAGGAAATATTATCAGGAAAGCTATCATAAATTTCCACTCTCTTTCTGGTGAATGGCATTGACAAAAATCCCCAGAAGGAATATCCCCACAAAAAGATCGAGCATAACTCCAAGGTCAACGATGATCGGCATCTCTCCGGCCATGGAGAGGGAAAGAAGAAATATTCCGTTTTCAAAAATCATATAACCGAGAACATGCGTTATAACTTTCTTTCTGTTTACTATTATGAACATTGCAGCAAGCATTGTAGCAATGGAAAGTCCGAAGTGCAGAGGGCGTATATCATGAGCAGCACCTGATACCCAGAAAGAAATGAACAAACCCGCAACATATATTGCTGTTGTAATCAGGAGAGAATAGAAATTAGATAGATAAGGTTCCAGTTCCCTCGTAATCTCATTTTTCCGGACAATATACATTAGGAACATCGGCATGATAATAGTCTTTATCCCGAGGGTTTCAAGAACCATTATTGCAAAATGAGTTGAATCAATATTACGGAATTCGATGACACTCATAAGGAAAAGAATAAACCCCTGAATTGCTAACATCTTGATGTACTCTTCAATCCGGCTTACTGCGGAGATGATAAGCATTGTGATGCAGAAAAATATTATAAGTATCTCCATCTAACGTCTCCCTCCGTAGTAATAGAGAAGTATAATGAACATTACCATTAGCGACATACCTATTACTGTAAATATAAAATCTGGAACCCTCACCAGTCTGAATCTGGCTGTTAGCGTTTCAATTGTTCCGATGGTTATTGCTGAAACAGAAATTCCGGCAGCGAAATATCCCATATGTATCAGCGGCCCGGCGCTGTAGGGTATTATAAAATTTACTATAAGACTGGCGAGTATAAGCATCTTCATCGCCGCACCGTATTGTATAATGGCAAGTGAAGGACCGGAATTGTCCAATATCATAACTTCATGTATCATGGTAAGTTCCAGATGCGTATTCGGATCATCTATTGGTATCCGGCTCCCTTCTACGAGGAGCATTATAAGTAATATTATTACCGTTAGTACAACAATCAGCAGACTCAGTTCCGAGCCTGCATGGTAGAGTCCGAAAATTCTTTCAAATGAGTTTAAATCGGCGAATATAGAAATCGATCCGAGTATTATAAAGAAAGCAGGTTCAGGTATACTTGTAAAGAATGCTTCACGGGCTGCACCCATCCCTTCGAAACTGCTCCCCGTGTCCAGTGCACCGATGATGCTGAAAAATTTACCAAGAGCAAGAACATATGCAAATAGAATAAAGCTCCCTTCAAAGCTTATTACCGCGGTATGGTCAATAATCGGCAGGAGAAGTCCTGCAAATATAACAGTTGAGAGATAAATTACCGGAGCAAAAAAGAATACCCATGATGTGGTAGTGCTGATTACTTCACCTTTTTTCATCAGTTTTATAAAATCATAATATGGCTGAAGTATCGAAGCGCCCTTTCTTCCTCCCCAGAATGCCTTAGTTTTGTTGATCACTCCAATAAAGAGAAATGGGAGTACAAGTATAATCAGGAGATTTATAAATAGGATTTTCATATCACTTAACTCCTATAATCCAGATAAAAGTTATGATAATAAAAATAATAACGTAGATTACATACTGCTGTGCAGTTCGGCTCTGGATTACAGAGACTGCATCAAAGAACCGCTCTATCCATTTTTTAATCACATGTTTAATAATAACATCTGTAATATCAATATCAGAAGTCTTAATCATTGATTTTTTCGGGAAGATTCCCTCGGGCGCAATCAGTTCTTTTCTGTTTATCAGAATAGGTCTGGTAACATTGACGGTGTCGGCAGAGTATG
>JBBRFT010000069.1:0-14387 GCA_038241375.1 Spirochaetota bacterium | reverse complement strand
ATTCCTCCAGAATCTTGAAGAGACAAGCCTTGCTTCATACGCAGCCAGGTCATCAGAAACAAAAGGGAGAGATTACGCAGAATCGAGCCATCCGTACCGCACGGAGTATCAGCGGGACAGAGAAAGGATAATACATTCGCGTGCCTTCAGAAGACTTGAATATAAAACTCAGGTTTTTATAAATCATGAGGGTGACCACTACAGAACACGGCTTACGCATACAATAGAAGTTGCACAGATTTCAAGAGCTGTTTCCCGGGCTCTCCGACTAAACGAGGATCTGGCTGAAAGTATTGCACTTGCCCATGACCTTGGACATACACCATTCGGCCACGTAGGAGAGAAGGAACTGAACAGGCTTCTTAAAGACCATGGTGGTTTTGAGCACAACAGACAGAGTCTCCGCGTTGTTGAAGTTCTTGAGAAAAGATACAGCAGTTTCCCGGGGCTTAATCTCACATGGGAGACGCGTGAAGGGATTATAAAACACTCCAGCCCATACGACAGACCTGAAACATCAGATTTTCTTCCGGGTGAGCATGCATCACTGGAGGCTCAGATTATTGATCTTGCCGACGAAATTGCATACAACAACCACGACCTTGATGACGGCATAACATCGGGCCTTCTCGATTATGACGGTGTAATAAAACTGGAGATATGGGAACTTGCCCGGGAGTTATACGACAGGCCACTCCCTGAATCAAAAAAGTCAGCCGCAAGAGAAATCATCAGAACAATAATTAATCTTCTTGTTACTGATCTTATAAATTCTACAATAAAGAACATAAATGACAATAATATAATTTCATATCAGGATGTAAAACAATCTCCGGTTAAACTTGCCGGTTTTTCAAATGATATAAGTAAGGCTAATAACGAACTTAAAAAATTCCTCAGAAAAAATATGTACCAGCATTACAGAGTAACAAGAATGTCGCTTAAATCACAAAAGGTTATAAACGAACTCTTTAATATTTACACAGAACATCCCGACACTCTCCCTGAAAGATACACGGAAGAGATTGAACAGCACGGACTTATACGAACCGTAACCGACTTCATCGCCGGGATGACAGATCGTTTTGCCCTTGAAGAGTATAAAAAATTAACCGATCCATTTATCAGAGTTTAGGAGAACATATGGAGACTCAACTTCCTGAAATACCCGATTATATAAAAGAACTCATCGCTTCCGGAACCAGAATAGATGAGATACTGATAGACAAGGAAGGAGTATGGTACCACAACGGCGAGAAATTCACCAACGAAAGGATACTAAACTTTTTCGGAAGATCGGTCAACATCACTGCCGATGGTGAATATGTAATTCATTACGGAGAATATACCTACCCGATAAAAGTTGAGGATGCCCCTTATTTTGTAACAGGCGTAACATTCAGTGGCTTCGGAACTTTTGAAAAAATTCTACTCAACCTCTCATCCGGAGAGACTGAAGACCTAAACTGCAACACCCTTTACTGCAGAAAAAACAATGCGCTTTACTGCAGAATCAAAAATGGGACTATGCCGGCAAAATTTAAAAGATCCCCCTCTTTCAATATTCTCGAAAGACTCGAAGAGGGTAGCGACGGGAAATTCCATTTAAGATTATGCGGACAGATAATTGATCTTATAATTAAGGACTAAAAAGTGAAAAAATATATCAATTCAATGCTTCTTCTTTCAGTTGCCGGAGTTGTAATCTCCGGAGTTCTGCTTTATCAGCATTACTTCCCCGATTTTGAAATGGGATTTATTACATGCGGTAAAGGTTTTTCAAATCCGTGTATAACCGTGGGACAATCAAAATATTCAATACTATTTGGTCTTCCGGTAGCATCTTATGGTCTGCTTTATTTTATTCTATTATCTTTTTTAATACTTGTTGCGGATTACGCTCAGGATAAGTTTTATAAAATTTTATGCGGGGTTATATTTCCGCTGATTATTATCGGACTTATTTCAGACGTGGTCCTGGGAATTTTAATGATAAAAATCGGTGAGTTATGTGAACTCTGTATTTTTACATATGTTATAAATATTCTTCTTTTTGTTATCATGTTTTTATTTATAAAAAATAATTTCAACAGAAAAGAAATTATAGATTCAATACTTAATTTCATCAAACCTGCTAATTCAGATGAGAAGGCTTCTCTCTCTCTTTCAATACTTTTCTCTTTTTTTCTTGCCTTTGCTGTATTTACCAGCACAAATATAATCAAAATGAAATCGGGAATAAACAAAACCCCTGAAGCTCAAAAGACAAAACTTATAACAAATTTCTACAATCAGCAGCCTGAAAAAATCGATTTTATTAAAAGCAATCTGGTTATTGGTAATGATAACGCAAAAGTAAAAATTTATATTTTTAATGACTTTCTCTGTTCTGCCTGTTACAAACTCTATCAGATGGAAAAATCGATTGTAGCAAAATATAAAAACCGGATACAGATAATCTACTATCACTACCCGCTCGACTCGGCATGTAATAAATACATGGATGACTCAGTCTACATGAACTCATGTATGGCATCCCGGTCAATGTACGCAGCCGCTGAGTCAGGATTTTTTAAAGAGTACTTCTATGTGCATTTTTCAAATTATGCGAATTACAGAGACTCATTTGAAAAAGAAAATATCACAAAAAATATCAGTGAGACTGAAAAACAGTTTAAGATTAAATCTGAATCAAAACAGAAGTTTCTAGCAATAATGGAAAATAACAGCGGAGATTCACAAATAAAAGATCATATTGATTTTGCTGAAAAAATTAAAATTGATGCAACACCGACAATTATCATTTCCGGAAGAAAAATAGTAGGTGTGCCGCCGAAGGAGATACTGGAAAGTATTATCGATACCGAACTTTCAAAATAATACTTAAAGCATATCAACCGGATCTATATCAATTTCAACATAAACAGCCTTTGATTTGAAAGAATCAAGGGCTGTTTTTATAAGAGCGGTGAGATCTTTTAATTTACCGCTTTTTAAAATTATATGGTACCGGTAATTTCCGCCGATTTTAGAAAGAGGAGCCGGAGACGGTCCCAGCACCATTATCTTCGGAAACTTTTCCGCACCGGTTTCCCTTAGAATTCCGGTCAGCACATCTGCAGATTCACACACAGTATCTTCATCTTTACCGCGGATTACAATTCGTGCCAGTCTGGAAAAGGGGGGATAGTTGATCATCTTGCGGATCTTCAATTCTTCTCTATAGAATCCCGAATAGTCCTGTCTTTTCAAATAATCAAAAATTATATGTTCCTCATTAAGTGTCTGAATAATAACACGCCCTTCGCTCCCGCCTCGCCCCGATCTTCCGGAAAGCTGCATGAGAAGTGAAAAAATCTTTTCAGTAGCCCTGAAGTCGGGCATATTGAGCCCGATGTCTGCCATTATTATTCCGGCAACGGTTACACCGTGAAAATCAAATCCTTTTGAAATCATCTGAGTCCCTAAAAGAATATCAATCTCTCGTTTTTGCATCTGGTCAAGTAGATCAAATACTGCATCCTTTTTTTTAGCACTATCCTGATCGAGTCTAAAGACTCTGTAATCAGGGAATTCTTTAGTGATTGTCTCTTCAATTTTCTGTGTACCGGAACCAAGTTTCAAAATCGATTCAGAACCGCATTTGGGGCACTTAACAGGGACATCGGCTGAATACCCGCAGTAATGGCAGAGCATCCCCTTCCCCCGATGATAATTCATTCCGATACTGCAATCGGGACACTCGGCGGCAGTACCGCAATCACCACATAACACAAAAGGTGCGAAACCTCTGCGGTTGAGTAGATATACAGCCTGATTCCCATCTTTTATAGCTCTGTTTGTAAACAGCTTCAATCGTGGAGTTATCTCCTCACTACTGTTTTTTAATTTCACTATCTCAATCAGGGGGAGTTTACCCTCGCCGTATCTTTCACTCAATGTATGAAGCTCAATAACGCCCCGTTCTGCGGCATAGAGAGTTTCAATTGAGGGAGTAGCTGAGCCGAGTATAACCTTTGCGTTCTCTGTCTCGCTCCGGTAGAAAGCAATTCTTCTTGCATTGTATCGGGGTGTACTCTGTTCCTTGTAGGATGAGTCGTGTTCTTCATCAACGATAATCAGTCCAAGTTCCGGACACTGGAGAAAAACTGCAGACCGTGTACCGACGGCAACCATAGCCTCACCCTTGTAAAATTTTTTCCAATTCGCAAGTCGCTGATTCTGAGTGAGGTGGCTATGATAGACAATAAGATTATCTCCAAAGACTTTATATAATCTTTCATAAATCTGAGATGAAAGTGTAATTTCCGGAACAAGATAAATAACAGAGAGCCCCTTCGAAACAGCATCGATTGCAGCGCTCATATATACTTCAGTTTTACCGCTGCCGGTTATCCCGAATATAAGATGCGTTTTTTTTTCTGAAGTTAGAATTTTGTCATATATTTCCTTCTGCTTCCCGGTCAGGATTATTCCGCTATCCTGAATATGCCTTACACGTGAAACGCGAGGTCTCGACTTCGAGCTCTCTCCCGTAGGAAGAGCTTTCCCCAGAGCTTCACCAACGGAAGAGAGATACGATTCCGAAACATACTCTGCAAGTCTGATAATCCGTTCATCATAAATAGGCTCATCATCAATCCGTGACTCAATCTCTTTAAGTTCTATCCCTTCGGGCATGTTACTGTGAACAGAAGATACAAACCCGGTCATCTGGCGTCCGGCAAAATTAACATGAACTCTCATTCCGGGAACAAGAGTCATATTTTCCGGAATTTTGTATGTAAATGATCTCGTAACAGGTGAATTAATAAATATATCAGCAGCAGAATGGTTAATGAGAGTCATTATCAAGTTCCAGATATTTCATCTTTACAAGTTTTAATGTTTCCCATGCGGGACGTTTAAGTTCGGGATTCTTTATCAGCGATATAGTATGCTCTGTATTAAACCATACTATACCTTTACTGGAGTTTACGACTGCCTGAATTGGCAGTATTTCGCCCATGACAATTACCAGCCGGGGTTTAATAAGATCAACCTCCCGCTGAAGTATTTTTGTACAGTTCTTAACCATATCGCTCGGTTTAAATAGTGCATTACCAGTTTCACATTTAATCAGATTTGTAACATAACATTCTTTCATCTCAAGACCAATTGCAGAAACCATTTTTTTAAGCAGTTCAACAGACTCAGCCCTGTGAATACTCATTTCAATCCGGTTGGCCATTCTAGGCGCATTAAGGATAATCATAACTCCGTTGATTCCTGAACCGAACGGATTTTTTCTCTCGGTAATATCCGGACAGGCTTTACATTCAGATATTTTAAAATCCGCAGCAATATCCTGAATCATTGAAATTTTAGCCGCTTCGGTTTTCGGCTTAAGTAATTCGACAAGATAACTTAACTCATCTTCCCCTTTATACAAAAGGGTATTTTTCATTACTCTCCTGTCTTTAAGCAGAGTGATTAAAGAATCCGCAGTTTTATAATTTTTCAACATTGATATTGTACTGTTTTATTTTTCTGTGAAGATTGGTTCTTTCTATATCAAGTTCCTTTGCAGTTACCGAAACATTGCCTTCATTCTTTTTAAGTGCAGCGATAATAAAGTCTTTTTCAAAAGATTCCCTGGTCTCCTTTAAAGATCCTCCGGCATAATTAACCCCGCGTAATTGGTCTTTCCCACCTGACCCGATATTTTTTTTAATATCTTCAGCTTTTATCTCTTCAGTGGATACCATTATAACCACCCTTTCGATAATGTTTTTTAACTCCCTTACATTCCCGGGCCATGGATACTCTCTTAAAAACTCCATCCCGTCTTCAGTAATTATTTTTTTCCCGGTTCCATGTTCCTGAGAAAACCTTTCTATAAAATAATTGATAAGGACTTCAATATCTTCTTTTCTTTCGGTCAATCGTGGAACATGAATAGGAATAACATTAAGCCTGTAATAAAGATCTTCTCTAAACTTTCCTTCTGAAATCGCCGTGGGTATATCGACATTTGTTGCCGCTATAACTCTTACATCAACAGTGATTGTTTCACTTCCGCCGACCCTTTCAAACTGCTGCTCCTGAAGTACTCGAAGAACCTTTGCCTGAGCAGATAAACTCATATCACAAACTTCATCAAGAAAGAGAGTCCCTCCATCAGCAAGCTCAAACTTTCCAAGCCTTCTCCCTACGGCACCGGTGAAAGAACCTCTTTCATGCCCGAATAATTCACTTTCTATAAGTTCATCAGGTATTGCGGCACAGTTCATTTTAAGAAATGGTTTATCCGATCTGTTGGAAAGCTGGAATATTGCCTTTGCAACCAGTTCCTTCCCGGTACCGCTCTCGCCAGTAATAAGAACTCTTGCATTAGTTTTTGCGGCTCTTTTTATGATATCCTTAATTTCATTAACAGGATTTGAATAACCAATCATGTCATCATCAACAAACGATTTCTTTTTGAGCTTAATATTTTCACGGCGAAGCCTGACCTGTTCGAGGGCATTGCTTACAGAGGTTACAAGTCTGTCGAGAGAAGGAGGTTTCTCCAAAAAGTCGAATGCCCCGATCCTTGTCGACCGGACAGCTATATCAATTGAACCATGACCGCTGATCATAATAGCAGCGGATTCAGGATACATTTTTTTTATTTTCTCAAGCAGCTCAATCCCATCAGCATCGGGAAGCCATACATCAAGAATTATTAAATCAACTTCATTTTTTTTCAGAAAAGATAAAGCCTCTTCACCATTCTTCCCAGAAAAAACAACATGACCTTCATCCTGAAGTATCGGTGTCATGGAATTAATTATATTTTCTTCGTCATCTACGATAAGTATTCTAGCCATTACACAACTCCTCTCTCCGCGGGAACATTAATGTAAACTCAGCACCTTGTCCCTCTACAGACCGGCAGTAAATTTTCCCGTCATGTTCCAGTATAATTTTTTCAACTATAGCAAGCCCTAAGCCCGTTCCTGTTTTCTTCAATGTGAAACCAGGTTCAAAAATTTTCTCAACATCTTTTGCATTAATACCGGGCCCATTATCTTTAACAGTCACAACCTGATAGCAATCTGAATCATCTAACCCGGTTGTAATAATGATAATCCCGTTTTCATGAAACGCCTGTATGGAATTACTGATAATATTATTCAAAGCCTGTCTGACCAGACCTCTGTCTATCGGGATATCCGTAAGATTCTCATCTCTGTTAAATACAAATTCAACATTATCATAACTGTTAAAAAGCAGTATACTCTCAGCAATTAGAGTATTGAGATTTGACAATTCTGCTTTTTTCACGGGCAGTCTGGCAAAATTATTAAACTCACTTACAAGCTTCAATAAAGAATTAACTTCGATAATAATTGTCTCTGAACCGGTAATTACTGCATTCTCCATATTAGGATTACCCTCTTTTACCAGTTTCCTCATCCTCTCGGCTGATAGTCGGATAGGCGTCAGAGGATTTTTGATTTCATGAACAAGCTTCCTTGCCATTTCATTCCAGGCTTCAAGTTTCTGCTTCTGGAACATAAATTTCTGGTTTTCATCCAGCTGCTTTGCCATAGAATTAAAAGCGTCTACAAGCACACCAATTTCATCCTCACTTCTCTTTTCAATATGCAGCTTATTATTCCCCATAGCGATCTGCTTTGATGCAGATGAAAGCTCAAGAACAGGACGGACAATATTTCCGGAGATGTATATACTTATCAGATATGCTATACCAACAATTACAATCGATATCAGCATTAAAAATGACCCTGTCCCTGTTTCGAAATACTCTTTCTGACTTTCAATCCGTCTGTAATCATCTCTTGCCTGAAGAAAAAGATCTTCATTGGCTTTTATTTCATCAGGAAGGGGGAGGTAAACAACAACCATAAGATCGCGATACCTGAACATACCACTGACTATATCACGACCGTCAATTTTAATCCGATCGACTCTGATACCGGGTAATCCAGAAGTACTGTAAAATTTATATAACTTATAATTATCAACGTGCGCTGACGATTGGACATTCCCTGTAATCTGAATAGTGTCATTAATTGTCTTAAAAAATATAATTTTCAATTGCGAATTTCTATATGTTGCTGTAATTTTTTCCAAATCAGCAGGATCTGTCTTCAACATAAAATTATCAAAAAGAAATCTTGCGGTTTTCAATTCCGAGGTAACTTCATTCTCAATCCGGTAATAAGAATCATGAGCAAGATCAACAGATTTTTCCAGAGCACTCATGGTTCTTCCGCTGAACATTTTGGAAAGACTTCTGTTAAAGTAGTTACTCGAAATTATTACAATGGGCATGGCAGAAAGCACTGCAATAAAGACAAATGAAAGTGTAATTTTTTTCTTAATACTTTCCGGGATATCAGCTGTGCTGATATTCAGACTTCTCCGGAAAGACATAACTATCAAATATATCCCGGCGATAATCGGAATAGTCATCATAGTTGTTATAAAAAAGTTTTCATCCACAAGACCGGCATTTAACCGGCCAGGAAAAAGGCCTATAATCAGTATAGATGAGAATATAATTATACCGACAAGAAATAGAATATCCTGTACTGAATTTTTAATCTTTATTTTTTTTTTGTCTGAGGACAAAATTACTTCCTGGAGAGATTATATTTTATTCAGACTTTGAAATCATGTTCAATGAGATTGATGATGTAACTAACCAGTTCATGCTCACCCTCTCCGCTTGCTCTTATCTTAAGTTTTGATCCTGAAATTATTGCAAGACCAAGAACTGACATTATAGATTTACCATCGGCTTCAATATCATCTTTAATCAGTGTAATTTCGCATTGATACTTCATTGCTTCACGGACAATCATCATAGCAGGTCTGGCATGAATTCCCGCATCACTATTAACAACAACATCTTTTTCAACCATTACTTCCCACCTTCATTGATAATCCATTTTTTAATCCGCTCATCCAGTTCTCTGGCCGAATTAATTCCTACTTTCTTTAGTCTCTGATTTAATGCCGCTGTTTCAATAATTATCGGAATATTTCTACCCGGACGTACCGGCACGATAATATATGGAACATCTATATCCAGTATTGTATATTTTTTTTCATCAAGGCCAAGTCTATCATATTCAGTGGATGAATCCCATTCTTCAAGTAGAATTACCATCTCAATACGTTTTCTGTTTCTGACAGATCTTATACCAAAAATTTCACGGACATTTACAATCCCTATTCCTCTAATTTCAATATGATGCTTTAATATCTCGGAACCACCGCCCATCAGGAGAGACTCATCAATTTTCTTAACAACAACCATATCGTCACCAACCAGCCTGTGACCTCTCTCTATGAGCTCCAGAGCAGTCTCGCTCTTACCCACTCCGCTTTTACCGGTGAGGAGAACGCCAACTCCGAAAACATCCACCAGAGTAGCATGAAGAGTTACGCTCTCGGCAAATATTTCGTCAATAACGTGAACAAAAAGCGTTATAAACCTTGTAGTACTTCTTTTAGAAAGAAAAATCGGAATATTTCTTTTCTCCGCATATTCGAGAAAAAGATCATCCGGCCTATATTCATACGTAAATATACAGCATAAAACGGAGTAACTGAAAAATTCATCATACACTTTAATTTTCTGTTCCGGACTGAGCTGAGTCATAAAAGCCGTTTCACCCTGACCGAAAATCTGAATCCTGTCATAGGCGAAATAATCAAAAAAACCAGCAAGAGCAAGCCCGGGTCTATTCAGCTCTCCCGATTTGATCTCCTTATCAAGACCCCCTTCACCCGCCAGTAAACGGAGCTGAAGATCAATCCGCCCTATCCCTTCTATAAAATATCTTAATGTAAGTTTTCCCATGGTAGATTTATCTCACTATATGATTTTCTTTCCAGCAAAAAAATATAAAACTAAATAAAAAAAAGATAAATATCAGTCCCGGTAGAAAAGACAATAAATTAATTTATATATGTATTGCGAGAAATGCTCCTGCCGAAAAAGCTTATCCCGGCAGGAGAAATCGAACTAAAATGCAGGCACAAGAACTTCCAGTCTCTTTCCGTTACGGCTGAGAACATTAAAAAATCTTGTTTCTTTATTGAAAAAAGTCATAAAACCATCGTCTGATTTTTCAAATGAATCAAATGCTTCATCAAGAGTTAATTCTGCTATCTGACAGGTTGTCCCTTTCTTAAAGTCAATCTTAGGATTGGAAGCCGATTCATCCTTTACGTCCAGTTCATACTCTACTAAAGTACCTGCATGAAACTCACCCCCCTTATTCTCTTCAAAAGGGACTTCGACTAGCTTAAATACAGACCCGCTCTTAAAAATTACAGCATAATTCTTATTTGCATAATCAACATCACTCTCGACCGTTGCTACACCTTTCTTATAAAGAATAAAATCTTTTTTATCAATTCTCATCTGAAGAAAAGCTTCTATGTTATTAATAGGCTTGTTGCTGACCTGTGTAAGAACAGCGTCTGTCCCTGTTTCGCTGGTAAAATCGTAAGAAAAATCGAATTCAGCTCCCTGCCCTTTTCTTGACTGAATTTTTTCTTTGAAACGCGCAATCTGGGTCTCCATTTTATCGACAAGAAGATCCAACGCGGAATATAAATCAGCAGCCTTTTCACGGGCATGAAACTGTACAGAATCTCCGGTAATATTAAGTTCTGCAGCATGATCTAGTTTTTCCACATAAAAAATAAGGTGGATGTCAATTAATTGCTGAAAATATTTTTCAAGTTTTGATATCTTTTTCTCAGCATAATCTTTGAGGTTGTCAGATACATCGATATGTCTTCCTGTTATTTTAATCTTCATAAGCTCTCCTATGATTTAATCATATTAATTTTTTTTCTTTTATTTGAAGCAGGTATATTAAGAATGTCCCTGTACTTCGCTATTGTTCTTCTTGCGGCTGTTACACCCTTTCCCTTTAAAAGATTTACAAGTTCTTCATCACTAAAAGGATTCCCGGGATCTTCTCCGTTAACCAGATCCTGAATCAGCACTCGCACCTGATCTGACGACTGATCATCACTGTTATTATCTCCTGGATTTTTAAGCCGTGAAACAAAAAAATATTTTAACTCGAAAACTCCCCATGGAGTCTGAATATACTTACCGCTCGATACACGACTTACAGTGGACTCATGCACACTGACCTCACCGGCGATATCATGATGAGTAAGATATTTCAGATGCCCGGGGCCATGCATAAGAAACTCTTTCTGACTCATCATTATTGCAGAGGTAACTTTCAGAATCGTATCCCGCCTTGATGATATATTTTTTAAAAGAGCCATAGCAGACTGGAGTCTTGAATTCAAATATTCCCGATGCTCCTTATCAATACTTTTTTTCTTAAGCATATTAATGTAGTATGAGCTCAGCCTTATACCGGGTATCCAATCATCATTTAAAGTTACAATAATTTCATCATCAACAAGTTTAACTTCCACGTCGGGAAGTATGGGCTTTGCCTCTCTCCCTGAATACGACCTGCCCGGAAAAGGATTCAGATTATGCAGAATTTTACTCCTCTCAATAATCGCGCTTTCAGGTATTGCCAGAGCTTTAGATATTCTGCTATAATCCAGTTTTTCTATGTCATCAAAGTATTCATCCAGAATTGTATGAAGAAGTACATCTTCCGGAAAATAAGAACAGGCCTGAATATAAAGAGTCTGTTTTATAGAAAACGCACCACAACCTATAGGATCAAAACTCCGGATGATTTCAATTACAGCATCTTTATTACCACCATTAATACTGTTAAAGAGTTTTTCGTCGAGAAAACCGTCATCATCGAGCATTGTAATTATCTCTTCGTAAAGAGAAAATAATTCCGAAGTTTCTGCTATCATTGTAGCTTGCCAGAGAAGATGCTCTTTTAAACTCTCCCTGGTTGTTACGGCATTTTCGATGAATAATCTATTTTTGTCTTCACCTTCGTAATTTTTACTTATCCCGCTCTCATTAGGATCATCATATATATCTTTCTCAGGTAAATTGATATCACTCTCATCACCATTCAGGTTCTGATTCAGTTTTTCTTCTAGATAATCTTCGGTCTGCAGAGAGGCTGCTTCTTCAAGGAGAGGATTTTCCAGAAACTCTTCCGAGATAAGTTCTGAAAGTTCAAGATTTGTCATCTGAAGCATCTCTATGGACTGCCTCAAAGTTTGAGTCATCACAAGTTTCTGAGTCTGCTTTAATCCTAAATTCAATCCACTTTTCATTTAAAACCTTTTCATCGATTCTATTTATAATTTAATCATTTTAAAAAAAAAGTCAATTCTTAACATTAAATAATTTCCGGCAAATCTATTTTAATAAAGAAGCTCAGGTATCACCTGAGCTTCTTTATTTAAAACAATAATATTATAGCAGTTACCGATTGAATTAGACATTGTCATTTCTAACATATGTGAGAAATCTTATATTTAAACGCAGGATGAGATTTCTCAGTCGCTATCGCTTCTTCGAAATGACAACGGAAACTTCTTCTGTCATTTCGAACCTCCTTCAATTCTTCAGGTGAGAAATCTCATTTTTATGTAAATCAATATATAATTACAGATTGTGTTCTATTTCAAACGTCAAATGATATAGCATGTATAAAGTGCTAAAGATATATCAGTATTCTGCATTTTGATCTTTGTTTCCGAAAACATAGAATCTTACACCAACAGCAGCATAGAAACCTTTAATAGAGATATTTTCGGTTGAATCATAAAAAGATTTATGATAACCTAAATCAAAATAAGGAGCAACAATCTGAGTATAATTAAACTGAAGTCCTGTATGAAAAGAAGTAAAAATCCCGGGACCGAATTTCTGTTTATCTCCAAAATCACTATCCACTTCAAATTCAGAAGCACCGACGTTAACAGAATTTTTCCAATACAACCGATATTGTTCAAGTAAAGCAATTTTAGGAATAAACTCAATACCTATTGCTGCAAAAGAGTACTCATATCGTATTTCATTGATCAGACCCGCATTCTCAGTATTTGTGGATAGAGAGCATCTGAAAAGAAGATTAACATCATCGGAAAGTCCGAACCCTACGCCGCCGCCAAAACCTATAACCGGGTCAAGTTCACCTGTAGCGATATAATTCCCCTGACCATCAATAAAAAATGCGGCAAAAGAAGATGTAATTGAAACAAAAAATATAAAAACGATTAAAAATAACTTTTTCAAAATAATACCCCTTAGGCAATTCGATTAATGGTATATAAAACATAAAAGTAAACTTAAGTCAAGAAAAAAGCATAATTTACTTCGAAGTTTATCGTATTTACTAATAAACTGGCGGCCTTTTATCTCCGCCGCGGCTTCGGCGCGGCGAAGAGCAATTTTAACGCATATTTTTGAATTGTTACAGTATATCTTTTAAACCAGATGTTTTTTTATATCGTCATCCAGCTCCACTGCTCTTCCTGTTTTAATATCCAGCATAACAAAAGTCACATCGGCATCAACAGCCTGTTTCCCATCACTCTTTCTGAATATTTTCTGAGAGAGTGTAATACTTTTATTCCCGTGTTTCTTAAACTCTGTCTTTAAAACAAGAACTTCACCAAGACACGCTTCATTTGTATAACTTATGTTGATGTTTACAATGTTAAATGCATATCCTCTCTCTAAAGCTTCTTTTGTCAGATCAAGATCTTCAAAGAGCGCCCACCTTCCCTCTTCAAGAAATTCTACATAACGGGCATTATTTACGTGAGAATATACATCCAGATGATATCCTCTAACTTTTATTTCAATTTCACCTTTCATAGGTCTCTCCATTTTATAAAATCTTATTCTTTGGCTGCTTGTTTAAACATATACGGATGGTCCCGAAACACCATTCCCGGGACAGCCGGAAGCCCTGCAGGACCAATGAAGAGCTCCCACCCCTTTGCCCTTATAAAGCTGCAATTAATGAAAATCTCAATGTTTTAAAACAAATTAAATGAGCTGAAAAGCCGGATAATTGACAAGTTTATTTTCAATATTTACTATAAAAAATAGTTTTAAAATAGTATAAAAATTTAAACTTCAAAACATTATAATTCAGGAAATTATTTTCTTTACACAACCTGTTCTTTTTTTATTATTGTATAAAGTATTTTATAATTCGTGCGGAGTTTATATGAAAAGAATCGCTTTTTTAGCTATATTAATATTTATTATCGGAATAACATTTTCATGCAACGATTCATCATCGGGTGATGATGTCGCTATTGGATATATCGATCCGGCGCTGGAGACACCGAAGGTTATTAATGCTAATAAAGCATATACTCTTGGGGGATTTACTAGTTGTGGTGCATCTACGGCATGTCTCGCCATAATATATCAGGGAGAAATTTCAGGAGTA
>JBBRFT010000068.1:0-14497 GCA_038241375.1 Spirochaetota bacterium | reverse complement strand
GATTTTATTTTAAGTAAAAAACCTGTTCCTCTTGGACGATATGAAGAAGCTTTCAATTATATACAAAAAAATCAGGCCGAAGGAAATTCATATCTTACGAATCTTACATTCCCAACTCAAATTGAAATGAATTATACCCTTAAAGATATATTTTATTTAAGCATAGCCCGTTACAAACTCTGGTACCGAAATCAGTTTGTTGTATTTTCACCTGAAATTTTTATAACGATAAAAGACCTGAAACTTTCATCATATCCGATGAAAGGGACTATCGATGCTTCGATTCACAACGCTGAAAATATTATTCTTAACGACGAGAAAGAGTCTGCTGAACATCTTACAATAGTCGATTTAATCCGGAACGATCTCAGCAGAGTTTCAAAAAATGTATCAGTTGAAAAATACAGATATATTGATAAAATACTAACACCAGAAAAAAATCTTTTGCAGATAAGTTCAGAAATAACCGGAATTCTTGATGAGGATTATCCCAAAAATCTCGGAGTGATAATAAAGAAGCTCCTTCCGGCAGGTTCAATTACCGGAGCGCCGAAACACAAAACTTTAGAGATTATTAAATCAGCCGAAAAATATTGCAGAGGTTACTACTGCGGAATATGCGGTTTCTTCAATGGCGCCGACCTCGACAGCGGAGTGATGATACGATACATCGAAGAAGAGAATGGAAACTATATATTTAAAAGTGGAGGTGGGATTACTGTATACAGCGAATTGCTGTCTGAATATCAGGAGATGATAGATAAAGTTAACATTCCATTTGGCTGAAAGCTGAAGGCAAACAAGTATAAATTATCCCCGCAGCCTTGTGCGTCGGAGATATATATTTTTTTACATTAAAAACTATGTTTAGAATTATTACTGCTAAATTATAAAATTTCCCATTTCAATCACTGCTCTATCTGAAAGATATGGCTTAAGATACGAGAGATAACTCAATACTCCTCTGTTAACTAATTCAGCTTCATCAAGGCCGCCTGTGGCTTTCTGAAATGTCATCCAGTAGTCATTTAAAATCCACAGATTTTCGACGTATAAATTTCTCTCTTCATCTAAACTGAACTTTTTTATTATTCCTCTTTTCTCAAGGGTAAGAGTAAGCTCTTTAATTTTCATAATTTTCAGTTTGTAGTTTTCCCTATATCTTACAGCAAGCTCATAATCTCTATCCAGAAGCATTGAAATATCGTAATAAAAAAACCGGTATTTATAGTAGAGCTGATATATTTTTTTAATCTCAAAAATAAAATATTTCATATCAGGTTCCGGATTGTTCATATTAAAAAGTTGATCAAACTCCACCGTTATGCGGTCAAATATCCGGCTGACTATCTCCTCTTTATTTTTAAAATGATAATAGAATGTCCCGGGGCTGATCTTCAGTTTATCAATGATATGATTAGTCGTCACACGATGGGTCCCTATTTCATTAAAAAGTTCAATTGAAGCTTCAATTATTTTATCTTTCATCACCGGTTCTCTTTATAAAATATCCTGTGTAAAAATCAAATCACATTACTGCCGGCCCCCCAACCCCCCTGAGGGGGTTGGGGGGCCGGCAGTGTTATAAACATTTTTTCCGCTCACTCATGAGATAAAAGAACCTCGTCATTAGTCATCTCTTCATGTTTCACATCATAAAATTTCTTCACAAGTCCTTCAACGGTGAGATTCTTTTTCTCCTCACCGGAGATATCGAGTATAATCTCACCCTTATGCATCATCAGAATTCTGTTTCCGTACTTTATCGCCTGGCTCATGTTATGTGTTATCATCATGGCAGTCAGTTTTCTTTCATTGATGAATTTGTCTGTAAGTTCAAGCACCATTGCCGCATTCTTCGGGTCAAGCGCCGCTGTATGTTCATCAAGAAGAATAAGAGACGGATTCGAAAGCACCGTCATAAGAAGAGTTAAAGCCTGCCTCTGCCCTCCTGAGAAAAGTGAAAGGTTATGCTCCATTCTTTCCTCAAGTCCCATCTGCAGGAGTTTGAGCTCATCCCTAAATCTCTCTCGCATTTTAGAATTCAAGCTGACCTTCAATCCCTTGAATCCTTTTTTATTGCATATCATCATATTATCTTCAAGACTCATATTAGAAGCAGTACCGAGAAGCGGATCCTGAAATATTCTTCCGATATATTTCGCTCTCTGATACTCAGCCATACGTGTTACATTTTCATTATTAAAGAAAATCTGTCCACCTGTGGGTAAAAATGATCCTGATATTGTATTAAAAAGTGTAGACTTCCCGGCACCGTTACTCCCCACGATGGTAATAAAATCACCCTCTCTTACAGTTAAATCAATACTCCTTAGAGCTATATTTTCATTAACAGTACCTTCATGAAAAATTTTTTTTATATTTTCAAGCCTGATCATTTTTCCACCTTCTGAAAATATTTTTACTATTTTTACTCTTCGCAAGCATCAGACAGACTATAATCAGCAGACCCGCAAGAAGTTTAAGATCGTTAGGAGTAAGTCCTATATGATAACCGTAATATCTCCCGAGATACATAATCGCTTTATATATTATTGATCCTGCCAGCACCCTCAGTGTCAAAATCCATATTCTGTTTGAAGTGTACAAAAATTCGCCGATCATAACTGAAGCAAGACCCATAATTACAATCCCTGTACCAAGACCTACATCTGCAAAACCCTGGTACTGAGCCGCAAAGGCGCCAGAAACTGCGACTAAACCGTTCGAAAGTCCGACTCCGATGGCCTTCATCACATTGATATTCACACCTTGCGAAATAACCATCTGCTGATTATTTCCAAGCGCCCCCAGAGTCAGACCCATATCAGTACGGAAGAAAATATCCAGCGCTGTCTTTATCAGCATAGCCACAAGAAAAAAGAAAATCAGTATGGAATACTCAGAGGGTATATAATTTTCAGTATATTTAACTATATCTGTAATTATTGTATGATTCTGAAGAAGCGGAAGATTTGCCCTGTTCCCCAATACTCTTATATTTACAGACCAGAGCATCGTCATGGTCAATATACCCGCAAGAAGATTCGGTACTTTCAGCCGGTTGTGAATAGTAGCAGTGACAACTCCAGCAGCAATACCTCCGGCAAAAGCAGCCAGAAGAGCAAAAAAAATGTTATGCCCGTTCACGATCATAGAAGCCATAATAGCAGCTCCAAGTGGGAACGAACCATCAACAGTAAGATCGGGAAAATCGAGAATTCTGTAGGTTATAAAAACCCCTAGAACCATTATCCCGTATATTAAACCCTCAACAAAAATTCCTTCTATCATAATTATTCATCCTTTCACAGGGTCTAAAGGGAGCCGGCCTCCCGAAAAATCCCCCGCCGGGTAATTGGGAGCTTTTAATATATTCATGAGTTCTGTCATAAAGAAACATGTCAATAAAAAATATATGTATAATTTCTCATCTAATTTCAAACTTGACTTTTATCGGGCATATCATATAATACAACACATTCAGAATGTCAGTTTCTTTATTATCCGGCTCATGACTGAAATAATTGCACTTAGATAGAGGTAGTGATGGAAATTTTTGACGGTTTTATTTCGGCAATAGCAAGTGAATTCAAGATACCATTTCATAAAGGTAAAAACGGTAACTATACAGCAACTCTGGAATTTGATAATGGCAGATCGCAGGATATACTTGTTTATTTAAAAAAAGATGAATCAGGGGACAGAGTTATACATTATCACTCTGTTATAGCATCGCTGAAACAGGATACATGGGATTTATACAAATCAGCACTTCAGCAAAATCTCACATTTGATTACGGCGCATTGGCTCTGGATAAAGATACGCTTGTACTGCACAATACCGTGCTTCTTGAAAACTGTGAGCCAGAGAGGTTTATGAAGTCCCTTATCTATGTAGGCGCAAAAGCTGATGAAATTGAAGAGATGCTTTCAAAAGATGATATCAACTGATCAGGAGAGTCTGAAGACTCTCTCCCCTCTCTAATTACACTTCATGGGGCATCCATTGCATGCCCTCTCAGTAATCACTTCTGTAATTATTTTTTTTCCGGTAAGATCCGACAACACCTGATCCACGAGTCCTTTATCAGCGTCAGTCAGAGAATATAATTTAGAAATAACTCCATGGTGTTAAAGGTAGTACTTTATTTTTGGGGCACGGCGCTTCGCGCATACGCACCCCCGAAAATAATTCGCTACCGTGTTAAAAATATACTGCAAAAAAAAAGCGACAAAATTGCCGCTTTCTGCATAAAATTTTAAAAAAATTTTTATTCTTTAACCATATAACTCGCCGCATAACGGGAATCACTCTGGACATCATTAAGCAGATCATATGCTTTCTTTGATGAAGAAACAGGCCCTATTCTTACTCTGAAATAATTTTTACCGTTTACAACACCCTTATCAATATAAGCGTCAAATCTTTTAGACTTAAGAAGAGACTTTTCATGTTCCGCCTGAGAGATTGTACCATAAGATGCTACCTGTACTGCATATGAATCATAACTCTTCTTTTCATCGACATTGCGGGACACTTCATATACTCTGCTTTTACTGTTTGAAGAATCACGTTTTTCATCGATTTTTTTATTATCTTTAGCTGCTATTTTTTTACTATTATTACTTTCATTCTTTTTATCATGTTTAGCAATTTTTTCAGTTTTACTAACGATTTTACTTTTTTTACCGGCAGGAGGGATTATCTCTTTGATATTTTCATTAGTAAGAATATCACTTTTAGCATGCCCTATCTCCTCTTTACCAGAGGCTATCTCTGCACCTTTGGCAGAAGTGCCCTCTTCTATAAGTGCAGAATTACCTTTATTTTCATCAACTGCTGCAATTTTATCATCAGTTCCCCCTTCAACTAAACCACTCCCGGGAATCGGCGGAATATCAGCTCCGAGCATATCCGCGGTTTTACTGTCATCAAAATTCATACCGCTTATTGCAAACTCCTTGGATCCGGCCTTATCCTCTTTAATAAAACTCATCCCAAAAAGAAAAGCCGCAGTAATAATACCTATTATCACTGATGATAGAATAATAATTCTGGGAGTGTCAAGATGAACAATATATAAATTCTTTTCTTTTACTGCGTTCGGTTTTGGATCAAAATTTTCCATAAATCAACAACCTGCCTTTTAGTATCTTCAATAGTACCTGAATTATCTATTATATAATCGGCAAGTTTAACTTTTTCATTTAGCGGAATTTGATGTTTAAGCCTCTCTTTTATCTCTTCTTCAAAAATTTTATCTCTTTTACTCCCCCGAACAAGCACCTGATTCTCCCCTGCTGTTACTACAATTTTATATTTCATGATTTTATCAAAACCGGACTCAAAAAGAAGAGGCGTGTTGATCATAAATATCCCCTTACCGGAACTTCTCTCCTCAACAATCTTCTGTATAGCAGGATGAGTAATTTCATTGAGAATTTTAACTTTTTCATTATCCCCAAAAACAGAATTGGCAAAACCCCTTCGATCAAGAGAACCATCTGAATTAATAAAATCCGATCCGAACTTCTCTATTACCGCTTTCAAACCATCCTGCCCCGGCTCCATAATCTCCCGGGCAATTATATCCGTATCAATAATCTCCGCACCAAGCTCTCTGAAAAACTCACAGACAGTCCCTTTCCCTGAAGCAAAAATACCGGTAACTCCAACTCTCATTTAATCCTCTCTATAATCCCGAAAATCTTCTTCCTCTTTTCCCGGGTTACTTCACTCCCCAGCGATTCCTCAATAACTGCATCAAGTATTCTTTTATCCAGCAATCTCTCCCTGACTTTATTAATATTTACAGGATTAGATTTTTTCTCTGCTTTCAACCTGTAAAGAAATTCTGCCTTGTCATCTTTGATAGAACATGGTATGTTCATAAAAGAATCAAAATCCGCAATTGCTGCATTAGCCAGAGGGAGTCCTCTTTTATTTATCATAAAAACATTTTCAGACTTATTATCTTTTAAAAATGAGTCTAATGAATTTCTATAATTGACAAATGACCGTCTTGTATACTTCCCTTCGGCAACGAGGGCTCCACTCGATTTAAAAATATACGCCGCGTTAAATGTCTCCGTAGTTTTAAATCTGTTGTTAAAATACTGTGTATACCTCTTCTGATATGCGGTCTCACGTGCGTAGATAATATTTCCTGAAAAAGAAAAATCGAAACCTGTCATAGCAATAAACTCAAATCCCGCCATAAGAGCAAACTTAACCGCGTCACCAGCAACCGATCCGGTTGAAGAATCTATTGAACCATTAACGCCGGGATACATATCATCTATTATCTGTGATACGGGATGGCTGTTAAATGAGATATAACCTTGGTACTTTTCAACAAGCTCCGGCGGAGATACAATGGAAAATATATGAAACGCATCAAAAACCTCATGTCCGATAAAATGCTCCCCGATTCTTGCCTGGGGATCGATCGATATTACAAAATCCGGTTTTACCCCGTAACTTTGTAGAACAGGAAGAACAGAATCTACTGCTATAATATATATGTCGCTTGAATATTTTTTCAGATTATCAATATTATCTTCAAAAGATGGAGCCGATGAAACTATTATAGCCTTCCTCCCGCTGAACATCCCTTCAAGATACGAAATAGGAAGAGAGTGCTTAAAATTAATGATATTGTTAAGAGCATTTCTGAAAAAAATATTACCGAAAGTTTTGATTGTAGCTTTATCTCCGGCTTTTTTATCAATGAGTCTTTTTATCAGGGATCTCACATGGTCATAATACGAAGAAAAAATCCTTACAGATTGTGGGTGTTCAATTACCTGCACTCCCTTAATCAGATGAAAATCTATAATTTCAGATAATGAAGCATCGAGTCCCCGAAGATCCATCCCGGTATAAAAGCTGATGTTCCCGCTCTGCACCAGAAATGAAGTGTGCGGATTTTCAGCTATTTCATTTTCAATACCGGGCAGAATATCAATTATAATAACAGAGCTGAATTTATCCGAGAGCTCTTTTAATTTTATAAGATTATATCCAAGACCACACCCAAGAATAATAAGAAAATCGAATTTTTCAGGATCGAGATTATAATCAGAGGAGCTCCCCTCTTTCAGGGGATTTATTCTGCTATGCAGCGGAATCTCCCTTCCATCCTGTATAACAAGAAGAGAGGGATTCCCATCTTTAGCCGGTTCCATTCTATACTTAATATTTTTTATCAATGTTAATTCCTTAACATGTATTTTAGTGCAAAATATAAAATTTAATCTCCCCACCACGTTCAACAGTGGGTAAAATAGAGCATTTTAATTTTTTATAGCTTCTTGATACTTTTCTAAAATTCAAAGTCAAAAATAGTTTTCTTTTTACTGTAAAAAGAAAACTATTTGTATTTTTTTATTATCTCATTATTATTGATCAATATATATTATCAACAACAAACCTTTCTTCATTTACGGAGCATTTGATGAAAAAATTCATCTTTATAATCATTACAGCATCTTTCTTTATATCGATGTTTGTCAGCTGCGGAAAGAAGGAAAAACACATGGTTGATATGGATATAATAAAAACAGATGGTTCCCGTGATGATAAATATATCTTTAAAAAAGAAATAGAAAAAGAAGAACATCGTTCCAGAAAATATAAAAGAGATCAATTTTAAGGTTGAAAAAGATGTACTATAAATCAAAAAAACTTTTAATTATTATACCGGTAATAATTATTATAACAGCCGCAGGAATAAACCATTTCTCATGCAGTAAGGATAATCAGGGCGTACTTTTCGGAAATTCAGGTCAATCCCCGATAAAGGCTGAAGCTGAAGCCACCAAAGCATTTGAGATACAGAATATATTCCGTAAAATATTCAGCCAGTATAAAGACTCAGTAGTGTTTATAACAACCGAACAGCTTGTAAAGATACGGAATCCTTTTTTTGATGACCCCATAATGAGAGAGTTTTTTGGTAGAGGAGAAGGCTCACAGGTTCAGAAACGGACCGGTCTTGGAACAGGATTTATTCTCTCCGAAGATGGATATATCTGCACAAATCACCACGTCATTTATGGTGTTGATAAAGTAATAGTCAGCATTAACGGGAAAAATTATGAAGCTAAAATCATAGGTTCCGATGAAAAAACAGATATTGCCCTGCTGAAAATTGAACCGAAGAATAAACTTGCTCCGGTCTATTTCGGAGATTCCGACAAAGTTCAGGTTGGCGACTGGGCAATTGCAATCGGAAACCCCTTCGGACTGGATAAAACCTTTACCGTGGGAGTGATAAGCGCCATCGGCAGACGCGATGTAGACTTTATGGGTGGATCTCATATACAGACCGATGCATCTATCAACCCGGGAAACTCAGGGGGACCTCTCATTAATATTTACGGTGAAGTTATAGGCATAAACCGTATGATATATTCTAAAAGCGGCGGTTACATGGGTATAGGTTTTGCTATTCCGATGAATACCGCTAAATCTATTCTTGCCCAGCTCCAGAAAAATAAAAGAGTTAAACGAGGGTATCTTGGAGTAAGTATTATTCCAATCTCCGATGAAGACGCAAAACAGATTGGTCTGGAAGAGAATCAGGGAGCATTTGTGGGGGAAGTTGTAAATGGAAGTCCTGCTTATTCCGGCGGAATAAGAGTAGGAGACGTTATTATAAAAATAAACAATAAGAATATTATCGATGTAAAAGACCTCTTTCAGACTATGGAGGAGATAGGCATAGGTGAAACTGTAACAGTCTCAATATGGCGCAATGGCGAGGTTAAAAAGCTCTATATTAATATTAAAGAGCGGCCTTATAAATAACCGAATTAAAAACAGATGCGATGGGTAAACCAAAGCGTCGATTTACCGTTGATTAAAATAAAGTTTTTAACCCGTTAAAAAATCTTTATACAAAAATTGTTAAGATATTAAGTAAAAAATACCGTTAATATTACAGAATAAATATACTCATATTTATCTATATTTACAGGAGAATTAAAAGCCTTTGATTACTATTGGTTTTAATTCTAAATGTTTTAATTGCACATATTCACACAGTTTCTCATTATAACTGAAGAATACTAAATATTAAGGGTAAATAAAATGCATGAATATATTCCTGAAAATAATCTGGCGGTCATGTTTTTTCTGATAGCAATAACTCTGGGTCTGTATTATTTCTGGTGGCTTGCCAGGATAAGCAGGGTTTTCGGCGATGATCCGGTTATGAATATAATACTTTCAGTATTCACTTTAGGCATCTGGAGTATTTACTTAAACCTCAAATATATGCAGAAATCAGAGATGATTAACGGCAGAGATATGAAATGGTTTATGATACTGTTTCTCCCTATTTCACCAATAATTATTCAGCATAACGTAAACGAAAAATTTTTTCCAGGCAGATAACGTAACAGGAGTATGAGATGATTGTCAGGTGTAATAACTGTGTGTCTGCATTTGCTGTAGATGATGAGAAAGTAGCAGATAAAAAATTTGCTTTCACATGCCCGAAATGCAGCACAGAAAACATAATCGATAATAGAGTTATCGAAAAAAGCATTGGAGAGAAAAATATTCATCTTGAAGAATCGTATTTCAATGACGATTTTTCCGTTGAAACAGACTCCCCCTTGAAAGAGACAGATGATTTCAGCACTCCTGATGATCTTTTTTCAGACGAAGCTCCTGAAAGCGCAAAAGATGATAATTTTGGATCAATTGAAAATGAATTAGCATCAGAATTTCCCCTTGAAGATTTTCCTGATGATTCCGAAAAAAAAGATAGAAATATAAATCTGGAAATCGAAGAAACAGATGATCTCCCGGAAATAAATAATGATATCTTTGCTGAAACACCATCATCAAAAATGAAAGATGAAACTGACGGCCTGTTTTCAGAAATTCCCTCTATTGACGAAATGAATAAAGATGAAATAAGTAAAACTGAAGATTTTATATCATTTGATGAAAAAGAGACAGTAAAAAGTTCCGGGGATGATTTTGGACTTGAGCTTAAAGATGATATAACCAAATCTGAAGAAGATGAAATTTTCTTTGACGATTTTGATGAGAAACCGGAGAAAAAAGAATCCGCTGCAGATGAGGAATCAGATTTCAGTTTTGATGATATAGATTCAGATATAATACCAGAAGATACAAAAAGTGAAAGAGAAAAAAAACTCACTTCACAGGATGATATAGACTCTCTCTTTGCAGAAGAGGGAATCGAATTTGATGAGAAGCCGATTTCAAAAGAGAACGAACTGGCATTTGAAGATGAAATCACCATAGACCTCGATACGCTTGATCTCGAACTCGAAGATAATATTGAACCCGTTAAAGCTGAGAAAAAAACAGCCCCGGCAAACTCTGAAGAAGATATCTTCGATGATTATGACAGCATTGAGATTGATCTGGACGATTCATCTCCCGACTCAGATATGTTCTCTGAACCGGATAAAACAATAATAAAGAGAAAAAAACCCGACACATTTGAAGACGACATCACTCTTGACATCGATAATCTCGATATTGATCTCGACGAAACTTCTCTTGAGTCAGATATTTTCGCCGAACCGGTTAAAGCAGAAAAACAGAAAAAAGAACTCCAGACATTTGAAGACGACATCACTCTTGATATCGATAATCTCGATATCGATATCGACGAAACTTCTCTTGAGTCCGATATTTTCGACGCACCGGTTAAAGCAGAAAAACAGAAAACAGTGTCAGACACATTTGATGACGACATCACTCTTGATATCGATAATCTCGATATCGATATCGACGAAGCATCTCTCGAGACTGACATCTTTGAGCAGCCTGCAGCTGTAAGAACCTCAAAAGCTGCTGCAAAAAAAGTTGAGTTTTCCGATGATGCTTTTGATGAAGAGGAGATAAAACTTAACCTCGATGATCTCGATATAGATCTTGCAGAGATAGAGGAGAGAGAATTGGTTTTCGAAGATGATTTGATAGATGAACCGGTTCCTGTCGTCAGAAAAAAACCGAAAGCTCTGATAGAAGAGACAGAAGAAGATGAAAGTATTACTATAGACCTTGATACACTTGAAATCGAAATAGCTGAAGATAACAATGCATTGTCCGCTGAACTATTCGAAGAAGATGAAAAACTTACACTGGATGATGCGGGACTGACATTCGATGAACTTACCTCTGAATTGGATAAATCCGAAATTGATGAATCAGATGAAGAGGACATAAAACTTACTCTTGATGATATTGATCCCGATCTGACTCTTGATAAGATTACGCGAACTGCCTCAGTCGAAACTGAACGTATTTATGACACAATGGACGAACTCCCGGAAATCGACCTTGAAGAATATGACGCAATTGTCAGACAGGAGGAGAGCAGAGTCTCGGCAAAATCTGAAGACAACTTTGAAGATGATCTTATTATTTTCCCCGACATAGATGATGAAATGGATACAATCCGTAAACCGGATTATGACATTTTCGATTATGAAGAATCTGACATTGAAAAATCTGCTCCGGAAAGGGGGAGTACTCATTTCTCCATTGATCTTTCACTAAAATATTCAAGAATTGGAGCGCTGCTCAGACTTCTGGGATTTTATTTAATCAGTATGATTCCGCATTTAATTGTAATGCTGATTTACACCGTTCTCTCTTCAATAGTAGGTTTTATAAATCAGATTGTTATTCTTTCAACAGGCAGATGTGTAGAGGATTTTGCCCTTGTAATTGAAAACACTATGAGATACTTTTTCTACATCAAAACTAATATTACCGGTATAGTGGAAGACCGTCCTGTTTACGCGGGGAGAGCGCATATTGATCATCCGCTTCAGCTCAATATTACCTATCCGCTTAAATATTCAAAAAATCTTGCGGTTATGAGAATTTCTATTATAGGTATAGTTATTATCACAATTCCTCACCTGATAATAATGTCTCTGATAACAGTAACAATCCCTGTTGTTTATCTTGCAGGAATTATCTCTGTAATTTTCACAAGAAGATGGCCCAATATCCTGTTTATCTATCTTACAAAGTATTTCAGGTATTCGGCAAGAATTACATCTTTCATGACAGGACTTACAGATGAATATCCGCCATTCAATTTTGATTAAAATTTAATCGTGCACGCACCCGCGTGCACGGAACTGGAGAATAGCAAGGGCTCTGCCCCAATGTCATTAAGTTAAGAACTTCATTGTTCAGCAGCATCCCCTCCCCCAAAACCAGCTAATCATTTCAAAACTGATGAAGACTTCTCGATACGGGTGATTACATATTCTCTTGATTCGATAATGTGTTTAAGAGAAAAATATTTTTTATTTATGTTATATTCCGGTATCGAATAGCTGAATATTGCACCTTCATATGATGCCAGATTTTCCGTATGAGCAGCGAGTCCATCTTCCACGAGAACCTTCATCAGTGAAGGATCAGTCTTTCTGGAAAACTTATCATTAACATACTTATAAATGAAAGAATAACTCTCCGGATCAGCAATTGCCGCAGAGTAGTGATACCAGTTCGTAACATTCTCAATCAGATACCTTTTTTCATCATTATTCAAAATCGTATGCGCAGGACAGAAAAATTCACCGCAGATTCTACTCGCAAAAAGAGACCTCCATCTGCCCTCAATCCCTGAAGAGAGAGGGTGAATCAGACACCCCGGTTTATCCGGACCAATAAATCCCTGGTAAGGACAGATATGTGAGCATATATCTCTCACTCCAGTTGATTCCCTGTAGTCATTATGAGTCGGTAATTGCTGCTCCCGAACCATTCCCTGTTCAAGAAATCCATTAAGAGCTTTAGATGAGATATCGCTGAAATTAAAAAGGCCGCAGCACAAACTGCAGCCCTTCGTATTATCAGGCTGACAGAGGATAATTCTGTCATCAGAAACTTTCCACATTTTACTGCATGTTCTCTCTTGTATAATTTAGTAATCCGCCGGATAGAAGAATCTGTCTCTGCCTTTCAGTTGCAAGAATTTTCATTTCATAAAGAGCGCCGGCTATTTCAATTTTAAGATTATCCCCTTTTTTAACAGAGTCAACAAGACCTGTAATTTTAAAACTGTCCCCCTGTTTGATCTTATCATAATCATTGCTGTTTATAAAAAGCAGCGGAATTATTCCAAAATTAACAAGGTTACCCGAGTGAATACGTTCAAAAGATTTCGCCATAACAACGCGTACACCAAGATACATGGGACAAATTGCAGCATGCTCCCGGCTTGATCCCTGACCGTAACTCTCTCCAGCTGCAATTGCAGTATAGATTCCTGAATTTTTATTCTTGAATGATCTTGATGAAAATTCAGAATCAACATTCTCAAAAACATACTTCGAATACTCAGGGATATTTGATCTGTATTTAAGCCTCTGTCCCGCGGGCATTATATGATCCGTGGTTATTTTATCACCCACTTTTAGTCCTATTACTCCGCTGATCTCATCAAGGAGCGGATCGGTATAAGGAGGCTCACCGATATTCGGGCCTCTGAAGATATCCTGTTTTGATAAAGCCGGTGCAATAACCAATGAATCATCAATTATAAACTTATCAGGAATTTTTATCTCCGGGTAGAGAGATGCATTAAATTCAAGCGGATCAATAAGTTCACCCTTAAGCGCAGACAACGCCGCAGTTTCAGGACTTACAAGATAAATCTGACCTGAATCGGTACCGGATCTCCCCTCGAAATTCCTATTATTTGTCCTGAGAGAGATACCCTTCGTAACGGGAGCCTGCCCTGAACCGATACAGAAACCGCATGCAGATTCCATAATCCGTGCACCAGCTGCAATAATATGTGCGAGAGCCCCATTAGCCGCGATCATCTCAAAAACCTGCTTCGATCCCGGAGCCACGATAAAACTTACATCAGGATGAACCTTCTTCCCTTTTAAAATCTCAGCAACAGTCATTAAATCGCGGAAAGATGAGTTTGTACAGCTCCCTATAGCAACCTGATCTACCTTCATCCCCTTTACATCTTTAATCTCTTTAATATTATCCGGTGAATGAGGACAGGCGACCATGGGAACAAGAGTCCCCAGATCTATATCTATTACTCTTTCATATTCCGCATCAGCGTCGGGGAGTATTTCACGATATGAATCGGCTCTTCCCTGAGCTGTAAGAAATTTCTTTGTTATATTGTCTCCGGGGAACAGAGAAGTGGTTACCCCAAGTTCTGCCCCCATATTGGTTATAGTCGCGCGCTCAGGTACCGACAGTGTATCAATCCCCGGGCCAGTGTATTCAACAACATACCCCACATTCCCTTTGGTAGTTAAAATCTCCAGAACTTTAAGAATAACATCCTTCGCCGCAACCCATGGACGGAGCTTTCCGGTGAGACGTATATTAATCACCCTGGGACATGTAAGAAAAAAAGGTCCGCCACCCATGGCAACGGCAACATCAATCCCACCGGCGCCGATAGCAATCATCCCTATTCCACCGCCGGTTGGAGTATGACTGTCCGAT
>JBBRFT010000067.1:0-14526 GCA_038241375.1 Spirochaetota bacterium | reverse complement strand
TGGTGAAGGGATGCTGGATCCTGCCGGGCTTTATGCAAATTTCGTTTTAACCTTCATTTTTTCAGAAATAATAATACCGGGATATATATGGATTTCGTACATTTACATAATCATTCAGACTATTCAATTCTCGATGGTGCTATAACCGTCAGCAAACTTGTAGATAAAGCTGTTAAATTCGGTATGCCTGCAGTTGCAATTACCGATCATGGGAATATGTTCGGTGCAATCGAATTCTATCAGAAAGCTCTAAAAGCCGGTATTAAACCGATTATAGGGGAAGAGTTTTATGTGGCCCCCGGCTCACGCTTTAAAAAAGAGTCTGTCAGAGGAGAGAAGGAAGATAATGCTCATCATTTAATTGTTCTGGCGAAAAATATTACCGGTTATAATAATCTTATGAAACTCTCTTCAATCGGATACCTGGAAGGATTTTATTATAAACCAAGAATTGATATGGAGGTACTGGAAAAGCATTCTGAGGGCCTTATTGTATCCTCTGCGTGTATTGCCGGTGAGATTCCACGGAATATATTAAGAGGTAAGTTGCGCGAAGCACGGGAGCTTGCGGGCCGTTACAAAGAATTATTCGGAGCTGAAAATTTTTATTTGGAGCTTCAGTATCATGGGATTAAAGAACAGGAGATTGCCAACAGTGAGTTGATTAAAATCTCTTCCGAGCTGAACATACCGCTTATTGCAACTAATGATTCTCATTACGTCGATAGGGATGACGCATATTCTCATGAAGTACTGCTGAGTATTCAGACAGGTAAAACTATGAATGATGAAAATAGAATGAGATTTTCATCTGATCAGTTTTATCTTAAGAGTTTTGACGAGATGCGGAAAATTTTTGCTGATTACCCCGACGCTCTCTTTAATACATGCAAAATTGCGGATATGATCGATCTTAAGCTGGATCTTGGGAACCCCATTCTTCCCAATTTTGAAGTACCTGAAGGTTTTAATCTCGATTCTTATCTGCGTCATCTTGTAGATGTTGGTGCTTCGAGGATATACGGTTCAAATATTCCGAAAGCTGTTGCTGACAGAATCAATTATGAACTTAACGTAATTACTAATATGAAGTTTTCCGGATATTTTCTGATCGTCTGGGATTTTATAAAATATGCCCGTACTGTTAATATTCCTGTTGGTCCCGGGCGCGGGTCCGCCGCAGGTTCAATAGTTTCGTATTGTCTGGGGATTACTGCGCTTGATCCCCTGCGCTATAATCTTCTTTTTGAACGATTCCTTAATCCTGACAGAAATGAGATGCCTGATATGGATCTTGACTTCTGTGCTGACAGACGCGAAGAGGTTATTGATTATGTTAAGCAGAAATATGGGGAAGATCATGTAAGCCAGATCATCACTATAAATAAAATGAAAGCAAAAGCTGTTGTCAAGGATGTTGCCAGAGCTCTTGATATACCTTTTGCAGAAGCCAATGCTATAAGTAAACTGATTGAAGGTGATTCATTAAAAAAATCTATAGAGATGTCGCCTGAATTAAGAAAAATTTCAGATACTGAAATCGGGAAAAAACTGATAGATATATCTCTAAGGCTGGAAGGGCTGACCCGTTCTGCCGGCAAGCATGCTGCGGGAGTTGTAATTTCAAAAGGTCCGCTCACCGACTATGTTCCACTCTATAAGGACAAGGATGGAAGTATCTCGTCTCAATACGAAAAGAATACTCTTGAACAGGCCGGTCTTGTTAAGATGGATTTTCTTGGTCTGAGAAATCTTAGTATAATTGATAAATGCATTAAGTTGATTAAAGATACAACAGGTGATGTTGTTGATATTGAAAATATTCTTCTAGATGATAAAGAGACATATAAACTCCTTCAAAAAGCTGATACCAAAGGTGTCTTTCAGCTGGAGAGTTCAGGTATGCAGAATATTCTCCGGAGACTGGGGCCGACAGAGTTTGAGGATATAATTGCTATTGTCGCACTTTACCGGCCGGGCCCGTTAGGATCGGGAATGGTTGATGATTTTATCGAGAGAAAAAAGAAGCCGGAACTTGTTAAATATTCCCATCCTACACTTGAACCTGTCCTGAGGGATACTCTCGGTGTTGTAGTTTACCAGGAACAGGTTATGCTTATTTCCCAGATCATTGCAGGATTTACACTCCCGGAAGCTGATAAGCTCCGTAAAGCCATGGGAAAGAAACTCATGGATATTATTGACAATCTTGAGACTAAATTTCTTGAGGGAGCAGAAAAGAAAAAAATAGATAAAAAAATTGCAGTAGAGCTTTATGATATGATCAAGAAATTCGGCGAGTATGGTTTTAACAAATCCCATTCAGCTGCATATGCTCTTGTGACTTATCAGACGGCTTATCTTAAAGCTCATTATCGTCTGCAGTATATGGCTGCTCTTATTTCTGCTGCACCGGATAAACAGGAAGATGTAATACAGTATATAAATGATGCTAAAGAGAACGGACTTCGCGTTCTTTCCCCTTCGATCAACGGAAGTTTTTATGATTTTTCTATTGAAGGCAATTCTCTCCGTTTCGGATTCGGGGCGATAAAAGGTCTTGGTGTAAAAGCCATTGAAAATATTATAGAGACAAGAAAAAAATTTGGAACTTTTAAAACTCTTAAACAATTTCTTGAAAATGTTGAATTGTCTGTGGTAAATAAAGGTGTATTGGAATCCCTGATAAAGTCCGGATCTTTTGATGCCATACACGAAAATCGTGCTCAGCTTTTTGAATCGATAGACCTGATTATTGATTTTGCTAAAAAGTATCAACAGGATATTGCTTCCGGCCAGGGTGATCTTTTCGGAATGGATAATTCAAAGGATAACAGCAGAATCGCCTCCGATCTTCCGCCTGTTCCTGAATGGAAAGACAATATAAAACTGAATTTTGAAAAAGAGATTATCGGGATTTATCTGTCTGGCCATCCCCTTGAAAAATTTGAAAAGGAGATAAGTTCTTTCCCTTCATATACTCTGTCTGAATTATGTGAAGATAATTGTATTAACGATGTATCCATTGTCGGTATAATCAGTAATGTTGTGGTTAAGCGGTCGCAGAAGAGCGGTAAACAGTACGCAGTCGGTTTATTTGAAGATCTTAACGGATCGATAGAAATTCTTATTTTCGGGAAAGTACTTGATAAGTTCAATGTCCTGATCAATTGCGGGGAGCCTGTTATGGTTACCGGAAAAATTGAAATGGAGGGGGACAGGCCTCAGAAAATATTAGCGAACAGTCTTAAATCTCTAAAAGAGGTAAGGCGCGAAGCTGCTTCAGCTATTCACATCAAACTCGATTCTCTTGGTGTTGATGATGATGTGATCGTTAAAATAAAAGGGGTAATTGAAAAGCACAAAGGGAGTTGTCCTCTATTTTTTCATGTTAAGGATCACAATGAAACAAAAACAATAAGAGCTCATTCGACTTTCAATATATTCCCTTCGGAAATTTTTATTGAAGATATCTCAAAACTTGTAGGTCATGATTCGGTTAGATATTCATTCACACGCTATGACTGAAATGTGGTGTAATTGATTAATCTTCGCGAATAATAACATTTTTTTGTATCATACTGAATCCCTGAGACTGCTGCATCGTCTTGTAGTGTACAGCATTGGTTTTTATTCTAACAGTTTTGTAGTCGTTCAGTTCTTTGGACATTAATTGCGCGATAGTTATAGGAGTTGTTGAATCTATTACACTCTTTCCAGGTATGCTTATAGTAATTGAATCCTCCTTCCTCAAAATGAAATCATTTCCGAATCCTGCTTTTATCAGATTTAGAAGTCTTTCAATTACATCAAGACGGGTATAGCTTGTAAAGTTTCCTGAAATATATATTTCTTTTTCTGTTAAATTTAATTTTTCATCATAAGCGGTTGCGGGAGATCCATTTTTGAAGTATAACTTTCCTGTTCGAAGTTCAACATCGGCGGGTTCTGCCGCATTGATTTTAGGACCTGCAGATGCAGGTGGTTTCTCACTCATCAGTTTATTTTTAAATTTTTCTTTTGCTTTGATCATATTAATGAAAAGTATAAACTCTGATTTGGTAAGAGATGTTTCCTGTTCCGCGTCTGTAACTAAAATGTTGAAATTCTTTTTAAATTTTTCATTGTTACAGTTATATTCGTTTATAATGCTATTAAGCCGTTCGTCATTTGTCTTTAAAAGACTCATTATATTCTGTGGATGCTTAAGAGTCTCTTTGAAGTTTATGAATTCATTTTTATTCATTAAGATCAACAGGTTACACGAGATGTTTTTATATTGTTCACTCTGCATAATTATTATATATGAAAGTAGAAAAGTTTTAAAAATTTTCATTCGGTCGTGATCAGAGTCGAGACCGGTATTGATTGTCATATCAATTATTGTAACAAATGGATAACCATTATTCTCGATATAAGCAATGATATCCTTTTTTAGAAATGAAAGACTTTTTTCGCTTATAATTCTTTTCTTCAGATCTGATAGTGAAGAGAGAGAGTTTTGGTCTGAATAAGGTGTAACATTAATCGTCGGTAAAATCCCTGTTATCAGAGAGTCTATGTTGTTATGTTCGGTAAATATCATCGCCTTATTTGAAATGGTATTGCTCATCAATACTCCTCTGTTATATCAATTGTAATTAATATGACTTTATGTTCATTGACCCGTTGTGAGATTTATAGCGGGAGTGAATTAAATATTTATTTACCATATCATAAAAATCTCTTGAATAATATTTTATTTAAAAAATATAGTCAATAAAAATTAAATTCCATTTTGTTATTATTAAAATTTAGCGGGAATTACTGCTCTCCTTCAGGTGGAATAGATTACTGTCAGTTTTAATTAAATATCAATTTAAGAGAGTCTTTATGAAAATTGTAAATAAAATAGATGATGTCAGGTTGGAAGTCAGAAATGCTAAAAAAGATGGTAAGCTAGTAGGATTCGTTCCGACCATGGGTTTTCTTCATCCCGGGCATGGTAGTCTGGTGAAAATTGCCGGTGAAAGTTCTGAATTTATAGTTATGAGTATTTTCGTTAATAAACTTCAGTTTAATGACCTGAATGATTTTAAAGGATATCCGAAAGATCTGGAACGTGATATTGTCATTGCCGAGAATGGTGGAGTAGACCTTCTATTTCTTCCCGATGATAAAGAGATGTATCGCAGTAATCTGACAACTGTTGATGTAGATTTAATTACCGAAAATTTATGCGGAGCTCATCGGCCCGGACATTTCAAAGGGGTATTTACGGTTGTTTCCAAACTATTTAATATAGTTCAACCCGACATTGCAGTTTTCGGACAAAAGGATATACAGCAGGCGGTAAGTATTGAAAAGATGGTTTACGATCTGAATTTTCCTGTAAAAATAATTGTAGCTCCAACTATCCGGGAGAGTGATGGTCTTGCAATGAGTTCCAGGAATAAGCACTTAAGTGAAAAACAAAGAAAAGAGGCTCTTTCCCTTAGCAGGAGTTTTGCTGTCTGTAAGGAATTGATAGATTCAGGTGAACGTGATGCAGAAAAAATTTCAGCGAGCATCCGCTCTGTGATAATGGAAGGCTCTCCGGATAGTATTGATTATGTTTCAATTGTAAAATATAAAGATCTCAGCTATATAGAAAAGATTGAGGAAAAAACCGTTGTGGCAGTTGCAGCATTCTGGGGAACTACAAGACTTATTGATAATATGATAATTGATAAGAAAGACGATGGATATATATGTATTTATTAAACAGGTTTTTTTTGTTGTTTCTAATACTGTTGTTTTCATGCGGAAGCGGAGGGGCTCTGACCCCTGCCGAATCATTTAATGATATAAAATCAGCTGTTGACAGGCAGAATAGCGAAGCTATCTTTGTTAATCTGACGGAAGAGAGTAAGTCTAAAATTCTAAAACATAATCAGATGCTAAAAGAGATGAAGACCGAACAGCTTGCATTTATTTCAGGGAAGTACGGGTACTCAATAGAGAAGCTCCGTGATCTTAAAACTTCAGATGCTGTTTCACTATATTTTTTTTCTGACGTAACAGGTGTTAAATTAAACAGATATTTTAAAGATAATATTGTTTCAATTGATATCCGTGGGAGCAAGGCCGTTGTTAAAACTGAAAGTGGAATACAACTGGATTTTTTAAGAGAAGGGCCATATTGGAAATTTGATATGAGCAATCTTTAAAATAAATAATATGCCCAAGAAACAAATTACTATACCGGTTTTTATACCTCATTCAGGGTGCCCCCATTGCTGTGTTTTCTGCAATCAGTGGAGGGTCACAGGTCTCTTTGAAAAAATTACATCAGATTCGGTGCATAAAATAATAGAACGATACCTTTCAGCCGCTGCTGAGACAATCGGGAAAGTTGAGATCGCTTTTTTTGGGGGAAGTTTTACTGCTATTCCGCAGATTGAGCAGATCGAATATTTAAAAGCCGTAAAACCATATATAGAAAACGGAGTGATTGAAGCAGTCCGGATATCTACCCGCCCTGATTATATTGATAGAAATATCCTTGAAGTTCTGAAGTTATATAATGTTAAAACTATTGAACTTGGCGTTCAGTCTTTTTCTGACAGAGTTCTTACCGCATCCGGGCGGGGGCATAATTCTCAGCACGTTATTGATGCTGTATCTTTATTGAAAGAGTATGGATTCAGGGTCGGGATTCAGCTTATGCCCGGGCTTCCGGCTGATGATTATGAAACGTCTATTCAATCGGCTGTTAAAGCTGTTGAGCTGTTCCCGGATGATGTTAGAATTTATCCTGCTGTGGTACTAAAAGATACAGAAATGGAAGTTCTATACAATGAAAATAAGTTTGTGCCTCTTACGATTGAAGAGGCCGTTGATCGCTGTTCTGTTATGTACGGGATGTTTATTGAAAAAGGAATAAATGTAATCAGAATGGGGCTTCATCCAATGGATTTGAGCGGGGGAGCTGTCGTCGCGGGTCCATATCATGAAGCTTTGGGTTTTCTGATCAAGTCCAGATATAGACGCGGTATTTTTGAAAAAGTTGTTAAAGATGCAGCAGGCAATAATCCCGAATCGGGAGTTCTCTCTATCATGTTACCGGATAAGATGAAGGAGGAGTATATCGGGATGAGGAAAGAGAATATTCTTTATCTAAAGGAGAAGTATAAGCTTTTAAAGCTTGATTATACCTACGGTAATATTGATAAACCTCAGATTTTAGACTGATTTTTTTATTGACTTAATACATGCCATAAAGGTTTTTGATAACAGCTTGTGAAATGGGATTTATTCTTCTCATAAGCTGTGATATATGAGTGAAATTTAATTGAGGTGATGTTATGCCCACATATGAGTATGAGTGTCTTGAGTGTAAAAACAGGTTTGAAGTGTTTCACTCCATGAATGATTCTCCTGTAAGTGAGTGTGAAAAGTGCGGCAAACCTGTCCGCAAAATTTTTAATTCTGCCGGAGTAATTTTCAAAGGTTCCGGTTTTTACGTTAATGATTATAAATCAAAAGCTGATAAATCCGTATCTGAAGGTTCCTCATCATGTCAGGGGTGTACAGGGTGCAGCGCAGGGGGAGCTGAATAAGCTCACTTTGACTCCCTTTTCATTCTGGCCCTGTTCTGCCTGTATATAGACATAAGATATTTTTCTATATTGAACAGGGCGCTTCCGCTAAGACTATCCTCTTTCAGCTTATATCCTGAAAGAGAATCGATATAATTTCTTATAACATCAGGAGAAACAGCTATTTCAGGATCAATCATCAGATATTCTACATCAGATAATAGATATTTTTTACTTCTTTGAGGGTAAAGCATCTGACGTGCATTATAAATCGGAATGATTATTTTTAAATTATTACTCCGCATCTCGGTAATCAGCTTTTCTATTTTATTTTCATTGTCTGGTTTAATTTCAATAAAATCTGAAATTGGAAGCAGGGGAGATTTCCTCATGGAAATTTCTTTATATAAATCTCTGGTTTCAGTTGATACCCCGGCTTTGGTTTTTTTTACTTTTGTACCTGTTTTTTTCTCTGGATTCATTGCATAATTCTTTTCTTTTCTTGTAAAAAGCATTATTATGGAATTCGCAATTCTGGCAAGAAATGATGATCCAGATGGCGCATTTGCAATATTTTTATTCGCGTTTCTGAGTGCAATGAGAGTTTTTTTAAAATCCAGATATTCATTTATCAGCTGTTTAAGTTTCTGTACATTTTCCGGACTTCCAAAAAGTTTGGCAGCATTGGGTTCTTTTTCAACAATTCTATTTCCTGCTTCAGTGAGCATATCTGCTGTGAAAATTTTATTATTCCGCTGACTCTCATTCATCTCATTGGTATCATCATTATAAATTATAGACTTTGTAAACATCTCATATTTATTTAGAAATTGAACTGGATCAATGAGGTGTTTTATATTATTGTAAGAGTGGACTATAATCTGCCCGGATGCAGATTTTTCAGACTCCCATCTGTTCAGATTTTCGCTTGTCATGTCCGGGAAGAGAGAAACTATCTCTTTTTCTGTTGTGGTGAAGTTTTCCTGAATGTGTTTCATTATTGCACCATCAAGCATAATAATGGGATCCATAAGTTTATCTACTTTTATGATGCATTCGCGCAAGTGCTTGAAATTTTTAACTTCAACTATGTCCTTCTTTTCTATAGAGGGGGCCAGATCTCCGGTTAGTATGTTTAATATGTAATCCAGCTTATTGTCTCTGTAATCACTGATCGAAGAATTTAAAATTCCAAAGTTTTTAAGGCGGCGGTCAATTGCAGCTTCATTTATCTCTACAATACGTTTAATGCCGTCTAAATCTATTTTCATTTTTACTGCGTCATAATTATTCTTGTGGAAACAGTAATCCTCTGAAAGTTCGAGTCCGTTTTTATCAATAGAAAAGTTTTTAAATGTAAAGATATTACTTCCAAGCTGACTTTTCACTATCTGTGAAAGATTGTTTCTGTTTTTTGATTTTTTGATTAATTTTGTCAGATTAAATAATCTGAAACTCTCAAGCAGTTCGTTAAGGCTTTGAGCAGACTGTTCATCTCTTAAAGATTGAATCTGATGATGGTCAGCTTCACGCATTAAATATGTGACCTCCATTTTTTCTTCAATGGTAAGATTCTTATTTTCGGGATTTATTATAAACTTGAATGAAAAAACAGGTTTAATCTCGGAAGGATGATCTTTCATCAGGAGATCAACCAGATACTGAATATTCATCAGCCGCTTCTGTGTTAATGGTACTTTGATGTTTCTTGAATCGTTTAAACTTTCCACGGTGGAAAGCTCACCCGTATGGCTTTTAAGCCAGCTCCGCTGTGATGCTTCAATTTCAGCCAATACCTCTTCAATATGGGCCTCTTTTGATAACCTTTCATTTAAAAAAGGGTATTTTTCATTCTTATTGTATAGCAATATCGGCACCTGATTTTAGTTTATGAGCTTTATTAAAGAAGCTTAATATTGACAATTTTGTCAATTATTAATCAATAATTATATTTTAACTTCATCTTGCACCTTTAAGCATTGGAACAAAGCTCACATACGTGATTGTCTCACTGGTAAGTTTACCTGATTCTTTTTTTAGCCTCACCAGCTGCTGAACTGTATTACCCTCGGGAGCTACAAGTCTTCCGCCATCGGCAAGCTGATCAATGAGTGTCTGTGGAATATTCTCCGGTGCTGCAGTCAGCAGTATAACATCAAATGGAGCCTCACCGGGGAGTCCGTCAAAACCGTCACTATGTATAACTTTTACATTACTGCATCCAAGTTCTTCCAGAATTAAAACAGCATTTTCCGCAAGAGGTTTAATCCGTTCTAAACTGAAAACATTTGCGGCAAGAGCAGACAAAATAGCGGCCTGATAACCTGAGCCGCATCCTATCTCCAGGACTTTTTCTTCACCCTTGAACTCGCAGAGTTCGCTCATCAGCGCAACTATATAAGGTTGGGATATTGTCTGGTTGTGTCCGATCGGTATGGGGTGGTCACCGTACGAATCGACCATATACTTTGACGGGACAAATTTCTCCCGTGTCAGATTACTCATCACATCAAGCACTTTTTTATCCGAAATTCCTCTGGCTATAAGATGTTCATTGATCATCCATCTCCGTTGGTCTTTCATGATTTTTTCTTTATCTATCTTCATTCTCCCTCATTTTTCTGCAAATTCAGGAACTATAATTACTATAGCATTTAACGAATGAAATAGCATACAATCAGTCATTTCGAAGAAGCGATAGCGACTGAGAAATCTTTTTCTTGCATTAAATTTAAGATTTCTCACATACGTACAAAATGACAAGGTCTAATTCAATCGTTAACTGCTATAGTTACTTATATTATAATGCCGATGGTGTTACATTTTCAGTATAATTGGTTGTAAAAATGATACACCATGTGTGTCTAAATGTTTAAAGTGAGATAATATATATGTATCGATCTTCTGTTAATTGCTTAAAACAGCATATATATGGCATATTACCTCCAATTTATTTTTTTGGGTATGGCATGAATATTGCATTATATTTAGTATTAAGGAGGTCGGAAAATATGATGCAAATAATAAACATGTTCTGGATTGTTGTAATTTTCTGGCTTTGTATTGAAGTCATTAATTACCGGATTAATAAAAACAGAAAATCGGCTACTGTGTCTGAGGATACCAGTCATGATAAGCAGCATTATTGAATAACTGTTTTTATTCCCCCTTATATTTTTTTATATAATGATCCCACAATACAGCTAAATTTCCCGGATTGTGTCAAATATAATTGACATGATGACACTTAATTATAATCCTACTAAGATGTTTATGTTATAAATAACAGGTATTGATGAAAAAAATAATAATCATAATTGCTCTATTATTCACAGCTTCTTTATATCCGGCAGGTAATGAAAATATTTTAATATCTGAAGTTATTGCTGATATAGAAAATTATAAAAACAGAGTTCTTACTGTTAATTTGAGACTTAAATATGTAGATAAAATTTTTGAAAGAATTATATTTTATGATAGTGAAAACGCTGATATTGAGTTTGATATTTCCGGAAAAGTAAAAAGAAAGCAGCTTGCCGGGAATTTAGTAAATATTCATGAAGGAATGATTTATAGAGTTAAGTTCACAGTAATTGGAGCTGGTGTGATTGGCGGTCTTACGGGTGATCTGAATGAATTTATTCCTGTTATCTTTGATGTTATTCCGGAGAAGGGCATTAATTAAAGAAAGCAGAATAGCTGGGCGGCTATCCTGCCTTCTTCTTTTGCAGTGTTAAGCTGATGACATGACAAGAACGGGAGGGAATTGTCACATCATCAGTTATAGATATCTTATCGGCGTATTGATGTAAAAACTTTAACTTTTTTTGAGGAAAATGACAGGAATAATTGTAAAAGTATACGGAAGATACTACACCGTTTTGCATGAGGGATTAGAGGTAAATTCGGTTCTTCGAGGTAAAATGAAAACAGGTGCCAGTAACTATTCAAATCCTGCTGCAGTAGGGGATATAGTAAATTTTTCGATCAATAAAGAGGGTCTTGGAATCATTGAATCTGTATGTGAAAGAAAAAATACTTTTACACGGAAAGACGGTGTAAGATCCCGTGAAGATATAATTGCCTGTAATCTTGATCAGGTTATTGCAGTTCAGGCTTTTACCAATCCCAGGCTTAATCTTAGGTTTGTAGACAGGATAATTATCCGGAGTAAGCGCGGTAAAATCCCGGTTCTTTTATGTGTAAATAAATCGGATCTTATGGAAAAGGGTGAATCTGCATACGTCCGTTCATATTATAAAGGCGCAGATATTAATATTAAATTTGTAAGTGCGCTTACCGGTAAAGGGATGGCTGAGTTTAAAAAAGAGGTTAATGGTAAAAGATCTCTGCTTATTGGATATTCCGGAGTAGGTAAATCATCTCTTTTTAATAAAATTTATCCCGGCGTCGATTTAAAGACCAGTGAGGTTTCAGAGAGCTCCGGCAAAGGTAAACATACCACTACAAATGTAAAAATGGTAAGAGCTGAAGATGGTACCGAGCTGATTGATACTCCAGGGGTACGTGAGTTCGGTTTAGTCGATATCTTACCCGATGATCTCGGTAATTATTTTGACGATTTCAGAGAAGCGGGGTTGAACTGCAGATTCAGGCCCTGTACTCACGATCATGAACCTGGATGTGAGGTTAAAAGACAGGTTGAAGATGGCATTATTCATGAAGAGAGATATATATCTTACCTTAATATCTTATACTCCATTCAGGAAAATATAAAGAATCAGTATTGATAAAAAAATTCCCTGTATTCGGGGTGAATCCAAAAATCGGTGTAATAATGATCAGTGTAAAAAATCTCTCCGTATCTTTTTCCGGTAAAGTTATTATTGATGACGTTTCATTTCAGGTTAACCAGGGGGAAACTGTTGTCATTATGGGAAAAAATGGTTCAGGGAAGTCCGTTCTTCTGAAGTCCATTGCGGGTCTTATAAATGAATATAAGGGTGAAATTCAGATAAGCGGGACCGATATAAAAGACCTATTCAAAAGAACCGGCGAAGCTTCACAAGGAGAGGCTCGGGATTGTATAATGGCCTATGTATTCCAGAAGGGAGGGCTTTTTGATTCGGTTAATGTTTTTGATAACGCTGCTTTCGGACTCCAGAGAATGGGCGTGGCTGAAGAGGAGATATCTGAGCGGGTAAAATCAGCTTTAGAGCGAGTCGGACTGAAGGGAGCAGGGGATAAACTCCCCTCGGAGCTTTCCGGAGGGATGCAGAAGAGAGTAGGAATCGCCAGAGCTATCTGTATGAAACCGGGCGTAATACTTTATGATGATCCCACTGCCGGTCTTGATCCCATACTGTCAGACTCAATAGCCGATCTGATGCTTGAGATTAAGAGTTCACTGAATACGGCTTCTATAATCGTTACCAACGATTTGAAAGTGGCAAGAAAAACAGCGGATAAAATCGCACTTTTATATTCCGGCAGATTTGTTTCATTTGCTGATACTGAAGATTTTTTCAGTGAGAAAGATCATTATTCAAAACAGTTTATCCGCGGTGAAATTGATGGTCCTATTGATATTCTATAATAATTTTTTGTGAGGAAATAATGAATTTAAAAAAAGCAGTTTATGATGTAACAGGGATAGGTTCTGCGTTGCTCGATTTTACGGTTGAAGTTGATGACAGTTTTATCGCAAATCTAGGACTAAAAAAAGGCGAAATGCATCTTATTGATGCGGAGAGAAGCAGAGAAATTTTCGAGATGCTTAAGGATATGAATATTCTTATCTCGCCAGGGGGGAGCAGCGCAAATACTGTTTCCGGAGTTACAGTTCTCGGGGGGAGTGGTGCTTTTATAGGGAGAGTCGCATCTGATGAATATGGTAAAACCTTTATAGATAAAACTGTCGAATCAGGTGTAACTTCTTTTGTAAGTAAGGGGAGTGGAGTGACAGGGCATGCGATTACTTTTATAACACCCGATTCTGAAAGGACTTTTGCAACTTATCTCGGAGCGGCTATTGAACTTTCGGCTGATGATATAGATTACTCTGTTATAGAAAAAAGTTCAATTCTTCACCTCGAAGGATATCTCTTTGAGCCTGAAAATCTCAGAGAAGTATGCTACAGGTCAATGAAGAGTGCAAAAGAGAATGGTGTGCTTATTTCAATTGATTTTGCGGATCCGGGTCTGGTGGGAAGAATTAAAAATATTTTTATTGATGTTGCGGAAAAATATGCAGATATAATTTTTATTAATGAAGAGGAAGCTGCTGCATTGACAGGTGTAAGAGAAAGAGAGGCTCTTGAGATTTTGTTAGGTTATTCTTCAACTGTAATTGTTAAACTCGGTGAAAAGGGGAGTTTAATTAAATCTGATAATAAAATTTTGAGCATTGATGTTGTAAAGACAGAGGTTGTTAATACAAATGGTGCCGGAGATATGTATGCTGCAGGTTTCCTTTTCGGACTTACTTCAGGTAAAAGTATAGAAGATTCCGGAAAAATTGCGAGTTATTCCGCTTCTCTGGTTGTTGCCTCTTCAGGTGCAAGAGTTGAAGGTAAAGTAGACTTGAACGGTATTATTTAAAAAATTCTTTCATATCTTTTACAGCCCTCTCGTATGCTTCTTCAAAGGGGAGCTGGGATTTATAGCCGGCGGCATTTTTATGGCCGCCTCCGCCGTTTTTAATCGCAAGGGCAGCTACATCCAGATTTCCTTTGGTCCGCATGCTTATTTTAACCGGACCCTCTGTGTCCTGTTTAACAAGAAGACTAGCTGCAACCCCTTTAACTGTAAAAGGGGCATTGATCGTAGACTCCCCCTCTGAAAATGAACCACGGGTTTCCGCTACCATCTCCGGGGTCAGTTTCATGGAGATCATTTTCCCATCTTCAAGAATTTCCATCGACGCCAGAATTCTTCCTCTTAACTGGAAACTTGAGAGCGAATTGCTTTCATAAAGGTGTTCATAAACATTAAAGGGGTCAACTCC
>JBBRFT010000066.1:0-14795 GCA_038241375.1 Spirochaetota bacterium | reverse complement strand
ATAGCCGCACCCATATCAATTGTATCAAGACCGTAATTGTCATCGAGAAAATCGAGCATGGCAATTACATCGGGATCATCTATACCGCAATTTGCACCATGAGCCCATACTGTTTCATACTCAGGCTGTTTTGTTAAAAATTTTCCGTTCTTATCATGGTAGGTTCCGGAACATCTGATTACGCAGCCTCTATGACAACCATGAGTCGGATTAGCTCCTCTTTTAGTCTCTATATCCGCGATAGTCTCACCGCTGATTGAAGAAACACCAGCGAATCTTCCTTCTTTAAAATTGTTAGTCGGAAATCCTCCGGCCTCATTGATAAGGTTAACAAGAACATTTGTGCCGTACGCCGGCAGTGCGCTTCCGGTAACAGCGTGTGTTCTCAAACCCTCAACAAATACTTTATTGGCTTCTTTAAATTTTTCAGGATCTGCAGGCTTTCTGTTCTCCAGTCCCGCATCATCAAGAATTATAATTTTAACACCTTTACTCCCCATTACAGCACCGACACCGCCGCGTCCCGCATGTCTTGTGGGTCTGAATTCCATATCGGTACAGGCGATAGACGCTGCTCCCAGCTTCATCTCTCCTGCCGGCCCGATAGAGATACATGCTACTTTATCACCATGTGATGCTTTTACCTTTTCTATGAGATCATAATTCGGAAGCATTTTATACTCAGGCGCTTTATCAATTTTAACACCGTCTTTATTAATTACAACTTTATAAAGTTCCCCTTCAGGAGCTTTCCCCTCTAATACAATAGCAGCATATCCGAGTCTGGCCATTACCTGCGCAGCCTGTCCTCCGGAGTTCGCCTCTTTAATTCCGCCGGTTAATGGACTTTTACATCCGATTGAAATACGTCCCGACATTGCCGCAGCACTTCCGCTCAGCAGTCCCGGAGCAATAACAAGCTTATTCTCCTCACCCAGAGGATTTGCCATAGGGTGAACTTCTCCCGCAATAATAGCAGTAGTTAAAGCTCTCCCACCCATACCTGGATATTTGGCATTGCTCTCTTCTTTCAGGGCTGGCCCGCCCTTTGCACTCATATTTATTCTGAGAATTTTGTCCATAACAACCTTCCTTAAATAGAGTTTTATAATATATTACTTTTAACATAAAATAAAACAATACTACTGGAAAATCAAAGAAAATATGTACAAACCATAAAAAAACTTCAGTTTTTATGTCTAAAATGACACAACTCTTTTTGGGGAAGATCAAGGAGAGGGTAATACTTCAGGAGTAACTAAAACCATAATGTTATTCAAGGGGGAATAAAACTTACCATTAAACACTCTCCGCAAGAGCCATTTCTCCCCATACTTCAGGTTTTAAACCGCATGATGCGCTCTTTCCAGCACGGACGATGGGAGTTTTTATTATAAGAGGATGGGCTATTATTTCATCTTCAGGGGTAAATTTCATGTATTTTAGATTCAGTTTTTCATACTCCCTGCTTTCGGTATCTATAAGCTCTACTAGCGGAATAGATCTTGATATATTCTGAAGTTCCCCCTTACTTATTCCTTTATCAGCAAGATCTACAAAATGAACTTTGATATTTCTCTCTTTGAAAAATCTCAGGGCTTTAGCGCTCTCTTTACACTTTTTTGTACCGAAAATCTGAATCATAAAATACTCCTGATATATTTTTAATAATAAATTTAATTTAACCGATTAATATTCAAGAAATAAATTAAATACTTTTATAATACTGCCCCGGTAGAAAATTATTTTGGATGGTGAATATACTTCGCATACGTTTAAAGGGGCGGATTTGAGTAATTAATATATTAATGATCGTAAGAAAACATATTACTTGACATCAAATTCTAAAATATTTATTATTTGCAAATCAACTCAGCAATCTGTTCATCGCGTTCAGCTGCATGAATAGATATTTAAAATTCATTTTTATTAAACAAGGCGCATTGTTATGAAACATTTATTACTATATATAGTTTTACCAGTTATGCTGTTAACATCATGTTCCGGCAGTGTAAAGAAAGAAGATCTTACTGATAAAAAACCTGAAATTATATTACAGACAGTTGCTGCTTTTAAAAACGCTGAGCATATATACGAAAATAACTGGAAACTTATATTCAGAAAAATAGACGACTGCCAGTATATTGTCTTTTATATAGACACAAATACTATCAATTCATTCAGAGATAAATTAATTCTGTCAGATGGGAATTCAACTCTTACAAATCCTGATTTTGTAAATCTCAGGTTCAATGTCAACTACATAGAAGAAACACCCCATTATCCTCTAAAAGGCGAAACCGGGATAGTCAATATACTCAAGAGCATAGAAAGATCCTCCAGCGACAGATTTGCAGCTGCCGGATTTGAAGATGATACAGCTGTGGAGGATTTTATACTTAATCTAAAAAAATATGTTAAAACAGATTCAACATCTGAAATTTCAAATATGATATCCTACCCTCTGAATATATCAAATAAAAAAAATAAAATTAAAATCAATAATCCGGAATCTTTCATTAAGGACTATAACATTATTTTCAATAAAAAAGTTAAAAATTCTATTATAAACCAACCGATTGCGGATGTCATGGCGAGTTCAAAGGGGCTTATGATTGGAGGAGAGATCTGGATAAATAAAGTGGACAGCAAAATCCATATAACTTCAATAAACAACTACTAAAGCTCTTTCCGCATAATTATTATAGATTTACAAAATAAGCGTTTTAAGCTATCCCCTTCTCAACAAGAAATTTCATCAGAAGTTCCGCGCTTCCGGTAATAATTTGATAACACCTCTCCCCTTGTTCCTTTGAACCAAATTTATCTTTAACCAGTACTCTGCAGCATGTAGCTCCGAATTTTGATTTAAATCTATTATGAAATTCATTTGATAATTCATATGACTCCGTTCGTGGCGTTTCCGGCGTTGTTCTACCCCTGGCGGCACCCAGAATAATTACTGCACCACTCAAAACTCCGCAGACGCACCCTGACCGACCCATACCTCCACCAAATGGTGTGGCAATCCGCACCATATCCTCACTTAAATCCGGAGCTGCAACTTCTCTGAAAGCAAGAAATATAGATTCAGCACAGTTATATCCGCTGTTATGATAATCCCCGGCGGTATCGGATATGTTTTTATATAAAGTTTCTTTCATACTCGTTCTCCTGAGGTACAATCACTATATCATCTCTTTTTTTGCAAGAAAAATTGTCGCCCCTCCAATGTCATTAAGTTAAGCCCCCTAAATCCCCCGGGGGACTTCAAACTCTTGGTGTAAATTTTAATTCGGTGCAATATAGTCTTTAAGCCCCCTTCCGGGGGTTTGGGGGGCCGTTGAGTTGCGAGTACAAGTCAGTTTAATAAAACATCAATGAACTATAAATATTTAGAATTTATAACATTAAAAATTGTGATAAAACTCTTGACTGAATCAAAACGTTTTTTAATCTATTTCTGATGAGGTTTTAATATGAGCATATACTTAGATAATGCGGCAACATCATGGCCTAAACCCGGCTCAGTCATTGAAGCAATGAATAAATTCAATTTAGAAATCGGGAGCAACCCTGGAAGATCGGGACACCACTTGTCAGTAGAATCCGGACGGACCATCTACGATACAAGAGAAATCCTAGCGGAATTATTCGGAATTTCAGATCCGCTAAGAATAGCATTCACGTCAAATATTACCCACTCTCTTAATATTATAATTATGGGAATGTTAAAACCGGGTGACCATGTAATAACAACTTCAATTGAACATAATTCGGTAATGCGACCACTTAGAGAGCTTGAAACCCGCGGAGTAGAACTTTCAGTTATTCCCTGTGACCACACCGGATTATTTGATCCTGAAAATATCCATAAACATATAAAATCCAATACAAAACTTATTATTACCACTCATTCCTCCAATGTTACAGGGACAATAATACCCGTAACTGAAATTGGAAAGATAGCCTCACAATACGGAATTCCCTATTGTGTAGATTCAGCTCAGAGTGCCGGAGTTATCGATATCGATGTTGTGAAGTCTCATATCGATATTCTATGTTTCACCGGTCACAAAGGACTTTTCGGTCCTATGGGTACAGGTGGTTTTTATATTAAAAAAGATCTGGAGAAAACTATACCCTCTCTCATATATGGAGGTACCGGCAGCAGATCAGAACATGAGATACAGCCCGATTTTATGCCGGACAAATACGAATCCGGAACATTAAATACAATAGGAATTGCAGGTCTTTATGCCGGAGTTCAATATATAAATGACACCGGATTAAGCGCTATTCACGCAAAAGAGAATTCGCTTTTGAATAAATTCATCACAGGTGTTTCGGAATTTAAAAAAGTAATTTTATACGGCACGGAAAATCTGAATTACCGCACTGCAGTTTCAGCTTTCAATATTGAAGGATTAACCCCCTCCGATGTATCATATTATCTCGATGAAAATTACGGAATACTTACACGGCCGGGTCTTCACTGCGCACCATCGGCACATAAGACAATCGGCACATTCCCATCTGGAACAAACAGAATTAGTTTCGGATATTTCAATACTCCCGATGAAGTAGATACAGTAATCAAAGCAATTTATGAGTTAACAAAACAGCATTGAAAATAGATTTAAAAACCGGAGATATTAAATGATACACAAAATCGACGCCAAAGGACTTGCATGCCCGCAGCCTGTTGTAATGACAAAAAATAAAATGAAAGAATTCAGTCATATAGAAATTACTGTGGATAACGAAACCGCAGTTGAAAATATAAAACGTCTTGCATCAAGTTCAGGATGGTTTTTTGATCAAACTATTTCCGGGAATGATTTCATCATAAACATAAAATCAGATAAGCCTCAAGTTTCAGATGAAACGAAAGAGACTATAACCTCATTCGACAATGCGGGTACAACGATAGTTTTCAGTTCAAATAAAATGGGTCAAGGTGACGATGATCTTGGTGCTATTTTAATGAAAGCATTCATTCACACTATTCTTTCTCTTGAAACCGCTCCTTCTGCACTTATCTTTTACAACTCAGGCGTACTCCTGACAGCCGAAGATTCAGGTGCAGCAGACGACCTGCAAGCTCTCCATGAAAGAGGAGTGGAAATACTAATATGCGGAACCTGTGTCAATTTCTACAATATCGGCGATAAAATTAAAACGTGGGCTCTCTCCAACATGTACGATATTCTAAACACCATGAACAGAGCGGACAGGTTAATTAATCCATGATTACAGACTCAACTCCAGTTTACTTTGCAGCACTATTCCCATCGGTAAGTCATGTAATGAAAGCTGAAAGAATACTTCTCGTCGAAAAACTTGCGATTAAAATAATACCTGTTCCTAAATCTATAAGTTCAGATTGCGGAGTGTGTATTAGATTTGAAGAAAAACTTCTTGATATAATTCAGACAATACTCAATAATAACTTTGAGAAAGTTGAGTTCCGGAAGCTATAAACAGATGAAACACAAATTCAATTCCTTTACACTTCACCAGCTCGATGGTTACATTGCAGATCTTTACATTGTAGAATATGTTGACTCACTACTGCTTCTCGACTGCGGATGTCGAAGTGACCACTTTGTCATTGAAAATTACATAACAGAAACTCTCAATAGACCGATGGATTATCTGAAACTACTGATAGTAACACATCTCCACCCCGACCACTCTGGCTCTGCGATGAGTCTTTCTAAAAAATACAATATACCAATAGCTGCTCCTGAAGAGATAAATTTATGGTATGGCGGAATAAGAGGGGCCATGCAGCACATGGTAGATACGCTTCTGGCGCATATCGCTGCAAGAAGGCGAAAAATGAAAATGACCCGGATTTCATATCCGAAAACAATTACAGTCAATTTTCCACTGAAAGATAAGTCTCTGCTCCCGGGCTTCTCTGACTGGCAGGTCTACTCAATCCCCGGTCATACGGAACATGATATAGTTTTATATAATGAAAGAGAATCATTCCTATACTGCTCTGACACAGTAGTAAAAATAAGAGATAAATATCTTTCCCCTTTCCCTATAACAGATAAAATTAAAATGTCTCAAAATCTCAGCCGAATCATGAATCTGAAGGTAGAGAGTATAGCAATGGCTCACGGAGGATTTTCGAAAATCGATAACTTCTCGAAACTGATATCATATTTAATAAAAGAACTTGATACTCCTCTTACTGGAATTCTGAAGATTTTTTATCCTCTGACACTGTTCCCAAAACCGTTAAAGAGGTAATTTTTACTTTAAAAACGTGATACAGAAGATTTAAATGAAATGAGGGTATAAAAAAAGGGGCTGAATTTTTCATTTTCAGTCCCTTTCTTGTGCTTAACCTTACGGTTATAGACATTTTTTGGAATTTCTACTTTCGGCGGTTTCTTAATATCAAGTCTAATCCCTGCCCTTAAATCTTTTACTTTTCTGTCCATCACAGACCCCCATAATTCTAATAACATATTAATAAACAAACACTATATTGTCAATATTTTTGCGTACCGTCTCTCATACTACAAAGTAAATGCTCAGAAACGTGGTAAATTGCTCTCCGCCGCGCCTTGGGCGCGGCGGAGATAAAATATCACTGCTTTTTGAGAAGTTACACTACAAATTGGTAACGAATTGTTTTCATGGCTGCAGCGAAGAATAATCTGACTACAATTTTGTGATTAATTAAAAAACCCCGCTGTTAGAAAAGCAGGGTTTTGATTATTTGACAATTATATTATTCAAATTAAAGTCTTTTGCTCATCTCATCATAAAGAAGTTTAGCCATTCCAAAATTATAATTCTTTGACATTTTCAAAGAATATTCATCATAAAGCATATCTTCGAAAATATCCTCAGCTTGTCCGCCATGCAGCCATTCATTCTTTGGTACAGTTTTTTTCATCTCTTTAATCATTTTACCTACGAAAAGAGATTCAGCCTCAACGCAGGTGTCCCAAAGTTTTTTGTGAGTCTTATCCATTTTTAACGGATCGGTCTGAGCCTTATTCTTTATAACTGCCGACTGCAGTTCCGATTCAAATTTGTCATTTGAGTTCATTCGGGATAAACTGTTTTCGGCAGATTTTATTCTTCCGGAAACCGCATTGGTTACTACACTTTCAATTCCATTCATAACATATCCTCACTTAATAACCAGATCAGCGTGCAAAGCTCCCGAGTCTTTAAGAGCCTTAAGTATCGAAATTATATCATCAGTATTGGCACCTACAGCATTCAAACTCTCCACAAGATCTTTAACAGTTGACGAATCTTTAATGATTGAAGCGCTGAGTTTTTTATCAGATTTTTCAATCTGAACCATCATTCCCCGGCGACTTACCATTGCCTCTGAAATTGCTACATTACCGCCGGTTACAATTGTACCGTCTTTTTCATTTATAACTACAGTAGCCCGCGTATCGGGAACAACTTCTATATTTTCGATATTAGAAATAAACTCAGAGAGTGGAATAGCCGCATCAATAGTAATACTGATTCTTCCATTCTCAGCAAGATTGATTTCACTTGTTTTTAATTTCAGTTTAAGTGCTTTGATAAGTTTATCAGCTGTTGAATAATCCCATTTATTTAAAACAAGATATATAAAATCCTTATTATCAGCAGTCTTGAAAACAAAATCAGGTTTAATTTCTTTTTCAACTACCCCGCCTCCGGTAACTATACCCGCGGTTTTAATAACATTTCTCAAATTTTCACCCGATGGGAATGATACCTTACCTTGGGCTACTACGTAGATTAAACCATCTCCACCTTTTAATGGAGACTGTACAAGAATTCCGCCGGATAATGATTTAGCATCCCCAACGGATGAAACCGATACATCAATTTTTTCTCCAATCCTCAAATTGGGAGGAAGAGTTGCGGATATAATTACAGCTGCTGTATTTTTTGTAACGGGATTGGACTCCTGAAGGCCCATGGAAGCAAAAAGATTTTTGAGCGAATTTTTAGTAAGTATTGATTTTGAATCACCGGTTCCCTGAAGACCCACAACAAGGCCGTAACCGTATGCCTGATTAGGCTTATATCCGTCAATAAAACTTATATTCTTAACTTTTACAGGAATTTCAGCATTCATCTGGAATGCTATCATAGTAAAAACAATTGTAAATGTTATTCTTATAAGTTTCATATTATCTTGTCAATTCCCGTACAATCTTTTCGAGATAATCAATAACGATCTGCTGTTTCTCCGGTTCGGTCAGTTCAACGGTAGCTTTATCACCCTCAGCAAGAGGTCCCTTTCTTATAGTAAGCCCCTCTTTTCTTCCAGTAATCTGAATTCTGAAATCAGCTATGTGACCTGAATCTATTTCGCCCGCGACAAGCAGTTTCGGATCGATTATACCGGTAATCTGAATACTGTTAGTAACACCGTTAAAAGTATAAACTCTACTGCCGTTTATAACCGAAAATCCGTTATTCTGTCGGTCGGTAACTCTAGCCGCTATAGCTATGTCAATTTTCGAGTTGCCATTAAAATTTGTTGATTCTTTATTCTTAAAATTTTTATTAGATGATATTTTCGGAAGAAAACCTGTAATTGTCATATCGGGATTTGATATAACATCAGTTGAAGTGTTATTATTAAGAACCACTTCGAACTTCAGTCTGGAAAAATCTCTCACATTAATAATTATTATATCACCAACCTGAAGATTTTTATCTGTTGAATATATATCTTTATCCTGCCAGATAGTTGCAGAAATTAAAGGCAATGACAGCAGAATAACTAATATGATTAATTGAAAAAATCTGATCATAATACTATCTCCGCTTTTTTTTCTGAAATAATTCTCCCTTTCACAACTTTACCGGTAGATAACTTAAAATCGATCTCATCCATTTCAGACCCGCTGTTCAAAGCTTTCCCTTTCATTTCAATTATAATACTGTTATTTTTTATTGAGAGATTAACCTGGTCATTTTTTCGAACTAGAACAGGTTTTACAATCTCAATCTCTTTTTTAACTTCAATTTTTTTTACTTTAACTCCGCTACCGAAGATATAAATTTTTTTATCTGTATTGCTATTCAAGAAATCAAGCAGCTCCTTATTGTCGACAATATTGTCTTTATAAAGTTCAGGAAAAATGATGATATCTGAAAGCAGGCTAATATCATCACCCTCCATCTTGCAGATATCTGACAGAATTAAATTTTCTTTATCCATTTGAACTTCAGAAATAAGGTATATTCGAGTATAACCTAAAAGGTTCAGCTGTAAAAATAATAGAAAAAATAAAACCGGAATCGCCTTACGGAACATGATTATCTCTTAAGTCCTATTGCAGTACTGAGCATTGAATCTGAAGTCTGAATAGCCTTAGAGTTAACTTCATACGCTCTCTGTGCAACTATCATATTTACCATCTCTTCAACAACCTTAACATTCGACATCTCAAGAAAACCCTGATGCACCTTTGCCATACCTTCAATCGCCGGCTGTCCTGGAATCTCTTCACCCGATGCCGGAGTAGTTTTAAAAAGATTACCGCCCATACTGCTTAAGCCCGCTGGATTTACAAATCTGTAAATCTCCATCTGCCCAACCTCAATGGGGTCCTCCTCTCCGACAACTTTAACTGTGATACGGCCATCCTGACTGATTGAAAGAGTATTCATTATAAAACTTTCAGGAAGCACCACTGGTGGCTCAAGAAGATAACCACTTGATGTTACAACCTGTCTATTTGAATCGATTTTAAAAGAACCGTCACGGCTATATGCATTTGATCCGTCATAAAGCTGAATCTTAAAAAAACCTTCACCTTCCAATGCCAGGTCGAGTTTGTTTTCAGTTGATTGGAGACTCCCCTGCTCAAACATCTTTTGAGTAGCAGCAACTTTAACTCCATGACCAACCTGAATCCCCGTGGGAATCTCTGAAACTTCTGTTGCAGGTGTTCCCGCAGATAAAACAGTCTGATAAAGCAGATCCTCGAATTCGGCTCTCTGCTTCTTAAAACCTGTAGTATTCACATTTGACAGATTATTTGAAATGGTATCGATATTAAACTGCTGTCCAACCATTCCCGATGCCGCAGTCCAGAGTGATCTCATCATAGCATTGTACCTTCATTATTTATTTATACTGATATTACTTTAAAAAATATTTGACTATATAACTTTGAGACTGTTAACTGTCATAAAGTACGTACTTCTAAATTTATTATCGGCAGAAATCAGATAAAAAAAAGCAATTTCTAAGAAGACATAACACTTTTCCGAATTAAAAAAAACAAAAAAGGTATAATTGATGAATAAAATAAAGATTATCATTATGATGATACTATTGCTGCAATGTGCTCTATTCTCATACGCAAAAGATGCTTCTTCTGATGATACTTCCGACATTTCAATATTACCTACAGATGAACTACTCGATTATGAAACATCTATAAAAAATGGTTATTTTGCAATTTCAGGTAAAAAAGACAGAATTTTAGCCGAGGGTAATGTAAAAAACTCAAAAAAAGAAGGCGAATGGAAAATTTATTACACCGATTCCGATGAAAAAGTATTAAAATCCAAAGGGCCATATCATGCTGATCTTAAAAATGGACAATGGGTTACTTTTTACCCGAATAGTAAAACATGGATGAAAATGACTTTCCGAAATGGTGTACTGAATGGACCTATATATGAATACTCAATAGAAGGAGTTCCCGTTTCGGAGGGAATGTACAACAACAATGTGAAGAATGGTGTATGCAGAATATATTTCCCTGATGGTAATCCTAAAGAGATTACCATGTATCACAAAGGACAAAAAGACGGAATAGAAAATCTGTATTATCCAAATGGTAAAAGAATTTCAATCGGCACATATAAAAACGGAATAAAAAATGGTTTGTGGAAATATTACTACGAAACGGGGAAAAGAAAAGCTGAAGGAAACTTTAAAAATAACGAAAAAACCGGTAAATGGAAAATTTATGATGAGAACGAGAAGATTGTTGATACAGAAAGTTATTAATTGGTGAAAAACTTGTCCGATAACGTTAAAAAAAAAGTTTCAAAAAATAAAACTGAAAAATTAAAAAGTCCGGTGAAGACCGGTCTTAAAACTGATACCAACATAAAGGCAGTAAATAAAACTGTTAAAAAAACTATCAAAACACGAAAAAAAATTACTGCTGAAAAAAAACCAGCACGTGAAATAATAAAAAAGAAAATTGCACCCGTTAAAAACAACCCCATTATAAAGCAAAACCGTAAGAATAGTAATCTTCCGGTAAAAATAGAAGAAGATGTTATCGATCCATCCGCTCTTGCAAGAGGTGACGACCCGATGACAATTGTAGATCACCTATCTGAACTCCGATCAAGGTTGATTATTATTGCTGCATCTTTTTTTGTTTTATTTTGTATCGCTTTTTACTTTTCAGATTTTCTGGTGCATTTAGTTAATAAACCTTTTATGAAAACCGGATTTCAATTAAATATATTCACCCTTACAGGCGGATTCATAGTAAAAATGAAAGTTTCCGCTGCAATTTGTTTTTTAATACTTGTTCCTTTAATTATATTCCACATATGGAGATTTATATCCCCTGCTATTGAAAAACCGGAACGCTTTTTTTCTAGAATTACTATTATAACGGCTGTTTTACTTTTTTATGCAGGGGTCGGATTTGTTTTTTTTATATTACCGTTAACAATAGAAGTTCTGCTCAATTTTATCGACAAATCAATGCTCGGTACAATCGGTGTTGACGACTATCTCCATTTTATATTTTTTATGTCTTTTATTATGGGTTTTATGTGTGAACTCCCAATTGCCATATTGATTATGACAAAAATGGGAATAATAACACCACATTTTCTAATCAGCAAAAGAAAATATGCCATGGTTATAATCTGGATTACTGCCGCGATAGTTACTCCCGGTCCTGATCTTTTATCACAAAGCCTTGTGGGTATACCGCTTATGTTTTTATATGAGGTATCAATCGTAATTTCAAAAATTGTGTTAAAAAGAAAGAAACGAAGAGAATTAAAACTTAGAAACAATTAAAGAGGTTTATCTCAATGACGATAAAATACATTGATCAATTGGATTTAAAAAACAAACGGGTAATGATACGTGTTGATTACAATGTCCCATACGATAAGGAGATGAAAATAACCGACGATACCAGAATAAAGGCAACTTTACCAACGATCGAATATTGTCTTAAAAATGAATGTAAAATAATACTCATCTCGCATCTTGGAAGACCGAAGGGTCAGATAAAACCTAATCTTTCACTAAAGCCAGTCGCAGAATCTTTAAGTTCTCTGCTGAATATTCCCATTAAATTCGTAGATACACCGCTGGGCGATGAAACAATAAATATCAGCAACGAATTGAATACGGGAGAGATTGCTCTATTTGAAAATATCCGTTTTTATCCCGGAGAGGAAAAAAATGACAGGTCTCTGGGGGAGCTCCTTGCAAAACATGCTGACATTTACATAAATGATGCTTTTGCGGCTGCCCACAGAGGCCATGCTTCAAATTTTGCCATAACAGAATTCGTAAAAACTTCCGCTGCAGGTTTTTTATTGAAAAGTGAAATTGAATACAGTCAAAAAACAATTCAATCTGCAGAAAGTCCTTTTGGGGCAATAATAGGAGGAGCAAAAGTTTCATCAAAAATAGATGTTCTTATTAATATAATTTCAAAAGTTGATTTTCTCATAATCGGCGGAGGGATGGCATTCACCTTTTTAAAGTCACGGGGAAACTCAATAGGAAATTCACTTTTAGAAGATGATCTGCTCGATACAGCACGCGAGATTACCCGGAAAGCTAAAGAAAACAATGTTGATATTCTTCTCCCTGTAGATATAGTCGGGGCAGAAGAGTTCGACAACGAATCACCAAAAAAAGTTTATTCTATAGAAGAAATACCTGATAATATTATAGGATTAGATATAGGACCTGAATCTATTAAACTGTTTTCTGCCAAAATAAGAGAAGCAAAAACAATTATCTGGAACGGCCCCATGGGGGCTTTTGAAATGTCAAACTTTGCCACTGGAACCAATGAAATCGCCAAAACACTTGCCGATTCAGATTGTTTAAGCATAGTCGGCGGAGGAGATAGCGTCACTGCAATTAATAAAGCTGGAGTAACAGATCGTATAAGCTATATCTCAACAGGTGGCGGCGCTTTTCTAGAACTTCTTGAGGGTAAAATACTGCCTGGAATAGCCGCTCTTGACAGATACTAAATTTTAATCCGAACATAAAATAAAAAAAACGGTCATTGACCGTTTTTTTTATTTTATACAGATGAGTTTTTTATTTATTCAAATTATACTGAGCTATTCCAAGTTTAGCAAGAGGAATAGCGAAGGGTGAACAAGAAACGTAATTCAAACCAGCTTCAATACAAAAAGCAATATTATCCGGGTTTGCACCATGTTCTCCGCAAAGCCCCATTTTAATATCTGGTCTTGTTAACCTTCCTCTTGTTGCAGCGATACTAATCAGTTCTTTCACCGGATCACCAAGAACTTTAAAAGGATTGTTCTTCATTAAGTCGAAAAGTGAATAATCCGGAAAGAATGAATTTGAATCATCCCGCGATAAACCATAAGTTGTCTGAGTCAGATCATTTGTACCAAAACTGAAAAAATCAGCATACTCCGCGATAGATCCAGCTGATAATGCAGCTGCAGGGAGCTCAATCATTGTACCAACGGTATAATGAAGATCATCAATACCATACTCCTGAAGAACCTCATCCTTTATATCTCTAATACCTTTAACAACAATGCCTTCGATTTTCTTACCATTTTTGATAAATTTAATTTCCTGCTCACTCATAACTATCGGAATCATAATTTCAGGTGAGACGTCAATTCCCTCTTTTTTCAGCATACATGCCGCTTCAAATATAGCACGACACTGCATTTCATAAATTTCAGGATAAGTGACTGCAACTCTACAACCTCTATGACCAAGCATTGGATTCATCTCTTCAAGCTCTTCACATCTGGCTTCGATATCCGCTGCTTTGATTGTTTTTTTCTTAACCTGCATGTACTTAATAAACTCTTTCATACTATCATTTGATCTTGGAAGAAATTCATGAAGCGGAGCATCCAGAAGTCTTATTGTAACCGGTTTATCTTCCATTGTCTTAAAAAGATCATAAAAATCAGATCTCTGCATCGGTCTTAAAGCTTCAAGCACTGAAATACGCTCCTTAGAGCTATCAGCAATAATCATCTCTCTGAATTTCATAATTCTTTTTTCATTAAAAAACATATGTTCAGTTCTGCAGAGTCCAATACCATCAGATTTGAATTCTTTAGCAACTATTGCATCTCTTCCCTGATCTGCATTTGCTCTTACATTAAAAGCACCTATATATTTCTCAACGATCTTCAGAAAATCGAGCAGACCATTATTTTTAAAATCAGGTTCAATAAGTCCTACTTGACCTAAATAGAGAGTCGGGTCTTCATAATAAGGAACGTTTATAGAGATATAATCACCTTCCTTTACTGTTTTACCGTCTAAAGTAAAGGTGTTACCTTTAATTTTCATTTCAGGCTGAACCATGGCTACTTTCCCGAGGCTTCTGGCGACAACCGGAGCATGTGATGAGAATCCTCCTTCACATGTAACAACGGCCTGAGCAACTTCAATGGCCTTAACATCTTCAGCATAAGATGAAGTTAAAATAAGAATAAGATTTGTATCAGCCCCATGCATAATTGCTTTTTTATACTCTTCCAGAATTTTAGGGGTAGAA
>JBBRFT010000065.1:0-15068 GCA_038241375.1 Spirochaetota bacterium | reverse complement strand
TCATGAAAAACTTTTCTTATAACCATATCATCAACATCTTTCATGATTCCGGCTTTTTCCAGCAGCGGAATAAACTCGCCCGGACCGCCGATTGATGGGTCTGGATTTGTACAGCGAAGCAGTGATTCGGCGTAAATTAATTTCTCATCAGCATCGACTATAGGCTGATAGAACATGGTAAACTGGTTATTTGATATACTCGATCTTAAAAGATTGACTCTGTTGACCATATCTGATGAATGATCAACTATCTCTTTTGAGAAAATTTTATATGTATTCTTTGTCTGTTTTGCATTGCGGATAACACTGTAAACGTTATTTAAAATAGTATTAACATCATTTCCATCATGCGGGACATTAATTATTCCCAGGCTGGCTGTGACAAGATATGAATCTCCGGAAATCGGGAAAGGATTTCTGAAAGATTTAATCACCCTGTTGGCAAAATTTACAGGTTCATCATCCGACTGAAGATCCTCCAGTATAAAAACAAACTCATCCCCACCCACACGATACAGATTGCCGTAAGATTTGAAATAGTTCAGCAGCCTTGAAGTAAGTAATTTTAGAATCTCATCCCCTATATTTTCTCCGAATGATTCATTGATATGCTGAAAATCATCAATGTCAATAAATACAAGAGAAAATTTTTCATCGTTGTTTTTTAATTCATCGATTTTAAATTTCAGATAATTTAGAAAACTATTCCTGTTCGGAATTCCTAACTCTATATCCTGATAGAGAATATTTGTTAAGTCTTTATTGACTATTAAGAGCTTTGACGTATAATTTAATAAAATGTCATCTACTCCGAACGAAATTAACAATAAAAATATGGCAATCCCTATACTGATGTGAGGATAATAAAAATTAACATACCAGTTATTATTAAAAAATGAAGCAGAATAAACTCCGCTCAACGCAAAGTATGCTAATATAAAAAGCCCCATTAGAATTTTATTTACCGGATATGTTATTTTATTTTTTATGCTAGAATACAGAAAAATAACTATCGCGTAAAGAAGATAAATCATCATCATCATATTTTTAAATATATAAAGAGGTTCAATTTTTTGAATTACTACTATCATTCTGTAATTGACCGGGGTAGCAGCATCATAGCTGCCTATGAATAGTCCAGGTTTAGCTGCCGCAATAAGGATTATCGCAGCGGAAGATACTATTCCAGTAATGAAAAGAAAAGTATTATTTTTTTTCAATGATTGCTTTAATATCAAAGCCTTGCTAGCAAAGTAGGGAATAGTTATTAAAAATAAAACTGTTGCCAGTTCCCTCGAGAAGATAAAAAAACGGGCTGTATTATATTCAGAAGTTACTATATAATAAATTAAAGCTATTGTATCACTGGCTATGTAGATAACAGCTCCCACCGCCAGAAAAAGCTGAGGCAGAACTTCTTTACGCCCGCTTCGAATATATATGTATAGAAATTTGAACAAAGCAAAAATAGAAAAACCTGAAAGAAGTATGGACAGACATAAATATGAAAACGGGATATTATATAGAGTAATCATAAGAGGGCAAATAACCTTCCTGGTTAAATTTTAGAACATGTAAATTCTGAAATATCTATAGAATATAGAACGGAAAAATAATCTTATAGTAAAAAAAAGAATTTTAATCTGCATTTGACCAGAATTCATTTTTTATCTCAACATTATTAATAATATAAGCTCCTAATTAGAATTTTTACAACAAAATAAGCAATAAATAGAAAAAAATATCAATAACAACTCAAAAACAGATATTATCTGCTTTCAGCTCCGATGGGAAACGGATATATCAGTGTTTTTTAAACAGTCGATTTAATAGATACTAATTTTAAAATATTAACGGCAGCAATTAAAGTATATTTATATTTGGTTAAATATTGTAATATAATTTGTTTTTCCAGGAGAGATCAGTTATACTTAACAACATGGAGGCATTAAAATAGAGCATCGGCTTGTGATAAATAAATCAGCTGATAGATGTCTTCAAATAGAGAGATTATATGAAACGACTATTGCAAACAATAAAAGATTATTTCCCCCTTCAGATATTCATGTTGCGAAAGTTTTCCAGAATTCCGTTGATAAATGTTTTAATTATAATCTCAGTATTTTCCTGGGGTCTTTCGTGCAATGGTACATTTGAAACACTTGAGGATTATAACCGCAACCTGGAAAACGAATATTCAAATCCATATTTTAATGTATTGGCAGTTATTTATCCCACAAGTGGTAAAACTAATGTCCCTGTTAACAGCAATATAGTTGTTGAATTTGATGATAATATAAACATGTCAACTGTCACTAATGCAACATTTATTGTTGATAAGGGAGCAGGAGCTGTTGGAGGTACTGCTACTTTCGATCCAATACTGGAAACTGTTACTTTTAATCCTTCAGGAGATTTAGATTCTAATACTACATACAATATTACTCTTACAACAGGGATACTGAACTTAACCGGAAAATCTATGGAATCTAACTATACATGGGCTTTCACGACAGCGATTGCGGCCATCCCAAGGATATATATAAAGACTCCTGAAGGATTGGAGATACCTTCAAATTCTACATATGATATGGGAGATACAATCGTTGGATCTCCAAAATTAGCTACATTCACAATTGGTAATAAAGGTAATGCTAATCTAAACATTACAAACAAAAATAATACAAATTCTTTAGATTATAGCAATGCATTAATTATTCCGACTAATAATATTTTAGCAACTCCAATTACTTTTAATGTGAATTTTAATTCACTTTCAACAGGTACAAAAACGACTATAATAACTATTGGAAGTAATGATCCAGATGTAAACCCGTATATTTTAAATCTTACAGGGAACTCCGTGGCTCCAGGAAACACAGCCCCGGAGATTGATATTAAATATAACGGTAAAACTCTTATAAGCCCGAATGGCGAGGTGGATTTTAAAAAAGTAAAAGAGGGTGAAGAGAAATCAAAGACAATTGTTATCCACAACATCGGCACAGGAGATCTCATTATAACCGCAATAACAATCAACGGTGAAAAATATCCTGAATGGTTTTCAACAACATTTACTCCGCGTACTATAGCAAAAAATACCTCACAGGATGCAGTTATAAAATTTAAACCCCTGGATAAGAAAAAAACAAAAAACGTTGTAATAACCTTCACAAATGATGACGCCAATGAAGGGTTATTCAAGATCAAACTTAAAGGGGAAGGTGACTAAAAATAAATATGAATTCTGAGGGCTATCCTGAAATTATATCAAAACAGTATCAGATCAAAAACCTGTGGTAAAGTTGCTCTCCGCCGAGCTGAAGGTGTGGCGGAGATAAAATGCTGCCGGTTTATGAGTAGATAAAAAAAATCAGCAGTCTTAAAATTACACTTTAAAAATATTATTCCAAATAAAAGTTGTTTTTATTATTTTTGCACTTATATTGTAACTATACGGATGTAAAATAAAAGAAGGAGTGTATTTATAATGTCTTTAATTAATGTGATACTGGTTCTCATAGTCGCTGGTGTTGTTCTCTGGCTCATTAATCGGTTTATCCCCATGGATAGGAACATAAAATCAATTTTAAATGCAGTTGTAATTATAGTTGTTGTTCTTTGGCTTCTTAAGGTTTTTGGAATTATCAACATGCTGTCCAGTATCCATTTGTGATAATTTTTTTTAGTATTTCCTGATATTCCCTGGCCAGTACTGGTACAGACGTAGCGGTACTGTTACAGACGTAGCGGTACTGGTAGAGACGTAGCACTGCTACGTCTCTACGATAGGAATCGTTCACCAAATGATGCCAAGGGATATTTTTTATCGATTATCCGATGCAGGAAAGTGTTATCTCTAATCTTGCAGCCGCAATATCGCTACTTTTTAAAATGAAGGTTTTAACATAATTATGGTTTTAATGATTTCTTCTTTCAGAAAAGCGATAAAAACCATAAAAGTACTATATTAACCTGCGAATAGTTTAAACTTAATATATCTTTCTCTAAATTTTTTAAATTTCAACGTAATAACTTGTTTTTCGTTCCAACTTGCACTATTATAATAACATAGTCTATTAATTAACTCAACATGCATTGACGTCTATTCGTTGCGTTTTCTTATAATTGTTTCTAAGGATACTTCGAATTCGCCAGATACATTCGGAATAGTTAAGGGTAAATTATTCATAAAGAAGTGTAATTACGACCGGAATGATCCCTGATTAAGCAAGTCTTTATGAATTAATCAAGCTTTTATACACCTGAAGGAATAGAGGGATTATCCCATGAAAAATGTTCATAGAATTACCGGTTTTCTTGCTGGAGTGTCATTGCTCATTACAGTTGTCGTATCGTACTGTGCTTTCAGCAGAATAGAAGAAGCTGTTTTGACACAGTTAGATGAAGAGTTCCTATCCAGCATGCGCAAAATGTTCATACTGATTGTTGTAGCCGGATTTTTCACCATGTTATCCGCATTTTCAATCGTTTATTTTTTTTATAGAGAAAAACGGTACGGGCTCGGTAACACTGTTCATCTTGAAATTCAGCATCTCCTTGAAATTCAGAAAGAAAATAATATAAGGCTGAATCAGGCCAATGTAACCCTTCAGGTCAGCGAGGAAAAGCTTGCAGTTACACTTAACTCTATCGGTGATGCGATGGTGGCTACAGATGCCGGTGGAAATGTGACCTTCATGAATCCGCTTGCTGAAAAACTCACAGGTTGGACACAGGCGGAAGCCACAGGCCGCCCGGTAGATGATATTTTTCGGATCATCAGCCATAAGACCCGTAAACCTTACACTCTTCCTGTAAAGGATACTCTTGAGAATGGTACGACACAGGGTCTGGCGAACCACCCGTTACTGATAGCGCATGACGGCAGCGAGTATGCTATTTCAGCCAGCTGCGCACCTATACGCAAGGGTAATGGAGAGGTGTCAGGCGCTGTGCTTGTATTTCGTGATATTGCAGAGCGTAAAGAGATAGAATCCGGGCTGGAAAAGGCCCTTGAAGAATTGGCCTCAGTCAAAATGATAGAAGATGAAGCGCGCGAATACACAGAAAGCATCATCAATACAGTGCGTGAACCATTAATCGTTCTTGACCAGGATTTACGGGTTGTTTCCGTCAGCCGTTCATTCTATGAATTCTTCAAAGTAAAACCTGAAGAAACTCTCGGGCAGCTTATATATGACCTTGGAAATAAACAGTGGGATATCCCAAAACTGCGGGAACTGCTGGAAACTATTCTTCCACAGAAAGCAACCTTCGACAATTATGAAGTTGAACACGATTTTACTACTATAGGCAAACACATAATGCTTTTAAATGCCAGGCAAATTCAGAGAGAATCGGGCAAGCAAAAGATAATACTTCTGGCAATAGAGGATATCACAAACCGTAAAGAGATAGAAGCCGGCCTGGAAAAAGCACATAACGAATTAAATGACCTGGCAGCTGAGCTTAATCGTGTCGCCCGTGCCAAGTCGGAATTCCTGGCTAACATGTCTCATGAGCTGAGAACACCTCTTAATTCAATTAACGGTTTTTCCGAGGTGTTATTTGATGAGACATTCGGGCCGCTGAATGAAAAACAGAAGAAGTATGTTAACAATGTTTTAACTAGCGGAAGGCACCTGCTGCTTCTGATAAACCAGATACTCGATATGGCGAAAGTCGAATCAGGAAAGATGAAGCTGTCAATTTCCAGCCTTCACATGAAAAGCCTTTTAAATGAAATTTCACTTCTGGTCGCAGATATGGTGAGCAAAAAGAAGATTGAAATGGTTCTTGAAATAGCCGAAGACCTGCCTGACATTGAGGCTGATGAGCTTAAGGTTAAAGAGATAATGTATAATCTTATTTCAAACGCAGTTAAATTTACACCAGAGGGGGGAAGAATCGGAATGCAGGCGAAGAAACTTGAAACAGAAATAGAAATAATAGTATGGGATACCGGTATTGGTATAGCATCTGAAAATAAAGAAAAAGTATTTGAAGGATTTTTCCGCGTCGATACTCCCTATTCCAGGGTAACCGAAGGGACTGGGCTTGGTTTACCTCTTTCTAAAAAGATGGCTGAACTGCACGGCGGAAAGTTTTCTTTAGAATCAAAGGGGCTGGATAAAGGTACCTCCGTACGTTTTACACTCCCTATTATATCTACCAGGGAGGTATGAAATGGATAAGAAAGCATTGGTTGTTGATGATAACTGTAAAAATCTTATGCTTGAAAAAGATCTTTTAGAAGTAGCAGGCTTTGAAGTTTTTGAAGCTGAAAATGCCGCCATTGGAATTGCCGTCGCCAGGAAAGAAATCCCGGATATAATACTGATGGATGTACGGCTCCCCGATATGAGCGGTATCGACGCTGCAAGAATACTACGCGAGGATAAAGACACATGTGATATCCCGATAGTTTTTGTAACTGCATCTGTAATGGCAGAAGGGAGAGACGTGATAAATTCTATAACCAACAGCGGATTCGTAGGCAAGCCGATTAATACCCGCACATTTGCGAAAGAGATCCGCAAATTTCTTAAGTGAGTTTTATAATATGATGAATTCAAATTATGGTTATGAAGAGATAGATGATGAATAACAAACCGGTAATCCTTGTTGTTGATGACCAGATTCAGAATATTGAGCTTCTCGAAGCATTTTTAGTTCCGCAGGGATATGCGATTGTTAAGGCGTTAAATGGAAAAGAGGCCATGAAACAGCTTTTAGCCAATCAGATTGATCTTATTCTAATGGATATAATAATGCCCGGGGCAGATGGTTTTGAAGTGACTCGTATGATTAGACAGGATGTGAAATTCCGGCAGCTTCCGATAATCCTGGTTACAGTATTACAGGAAGTGGAAAACCGGGTTGAAGGGATTGAAGCAGGATGTGATGATTTTATTTCAAAACCAATTGATAAAACAGAACTTTTAGCAAGGGTCCGGTCTTTGATTAAGATTAAGAGTTACAACGATCTGATGAATAATTACCGGAAAGAGCTTGAAGTAACTAAAAAATCAGCAGATGATGCTCTTGAATATGTAGAGAGTATAATTAATACCGTACGGGATCCATTAATTGTTCTGGATCAGGATTTAAGAGTGATTAAAGTCAGCCGCTCTTTTTACGATGTTTTTAAAGTCATACCTGAAGAAACAGTGGGACAGCTTATCTATGATCTCGGGAATAAACAGTGGGATATCCCCGTGCTGAGAGAACTGTTGGAAACAATTCTTACCGGGAGGGCGGCCTTTGACAACTACGAGGTTGAACATGATTTTACTACCATAGGAAAGCGGATAATGCTTTTAAATGCCAGGCAGATTCATAGAGTAATGGGAAAAGATCGTATAATTCTTTTATCTATCGAAGACATTACCGATCCCAAACTGTTGGAGGACAAAATACAGTATATGGCTTTTCATGACGCTCTAACTGGTCTTCCCAACCGGAAGCTTTTCTCCGATCGGTTGAGCATAACCCTGGCCCATGCTAAAAGGAATAAAACTAAAATTGGAATCATTATGCTCGATCTTGATAATTTCAAGGAAGTGAATGACACGCTGGGGCATGATGCAGGAGATGTCATTCTTAAAATAACAGCAGAGAGGCTTTGTGAATCAGTCCGGGAGGAAGATACTGTTGCGCGCTTCGGCGGAGATGAGTTTGTTCTCATCCTCGCTAATATTGATTCAATTGAAGATGCAGCCCTGATAGCGCAGAAGATTGTCGATAGATTTTCAGAGCCTGTTCCTGTTTACAGCAGTCAGATTATTGTAACAACAAGTATCGGTATTGCTGAATATCCTGAAGACGGAACAGAAGAAGGAGTCCTTTTGAAAAATGCTGATACTGCCATGTATCAGGCCAAACAGTCCGGTCGGTCCCGGTTCCACCTTTTTAAACAATTTGATGATAAGATACCAATAGAACAAAAGAGGATAGAGAATGAAAGTTAAACCGGCAATCCTGATTGTTGATGATCAGATCCAGAACATTGAACTTCTTGAAGCAATTCTCGAACCTCATGGTTATGAAATTGTTAAAGCTTCAAACGGCGGAGAAGCGCTCGAAGAGCTTTCAAAGAATCAGATCGATCTGATTCTACTTGATGTAATGATGCCCGACATGGATGGTTTTGAAGTTACACGGAGGATCAAACTTGATATTAAACATCTGCATATCCCTGTGGTTCTGGTCACTGCATTACGGGAGACTGAAGACAGGGTGAAGGGAATTGAAGCTGGCTGTGATGATGTTATATCCAAGCCTGTTGATAAAACTGAACTTCTGGCACGTGTCCGGTCTCTGCTTAAAGTCAAGGCCTACAACGATATGATGAGTGACTACAGGAAAGAACTGGAGTCTGAAGTGGCTATAAGGACCGCGGAGTTAGACAAACTAAATGCCGACCTTGAAAAAAAAGTTTTTGAAAGGACTACGGATTTAGAAAAATCGTTATTAATTCAGTATGGATTAAACGATCAGTTAATAAAACTTGCCGAAGATTTAGAAAAAGGAAAAAATATTTTAAGACAACGAAACAAAATCATGGAGCATGACCTGGATATGGCAAGAAATATTCAGAACTGTTTTGTTCCTGATGTTTCCCCCAAACCTTACATTTCGTTTCATTACAAACCTATGGAAAAAGTCGGAGGTGATTTTTTTGATTTTATTATGTTCCCGGATTCAGATAATATAGGAATCTTTATAAGTGATGTCTCCGGGCATGGTGTCTCTGCGGCTTTTATAACTGCAATGATAAAAAGTTCTATCCTTCAGTATTCAACCATAAGCAACAATCCCTCAGGCATCCTTGAAATACTGAATGATACGCTGATTAATCAATCAGCTAATAATTTTGTTACAGCTTTTTACGGATGTTATAACCCCGCGACAAGAGAGTTTGTTTACTCCGGCGCGGGTCATAATCGGCCATATATTATTACCAGTGAAAACATAGAGTATTTGAATATTAAAAGCCAGTCTCCGCCATTGGCAATTATGGAAAATATGGAATTAAAGGGTCTGAAAAGAGGGTTTATCAACGAAACAGCCGTTCTGGAAAAAGGGAGCAAGATAATTCTATACACCGATGGCTTGACTGAAGCAATTGGTGTTAATGCAAAGAATTATAATGAAGAAGAGAATTTTGAGAATAAAATTTTAAGAAGTTCTTTCCGGAAGCATTTTAATAAAACGGCGGACCTGTTCATAAAGGAGATATATCAAAACCTGGTGGAATTAAGAGGCTCTGAAGATTTCGATGATGATGTCTGCATTATCTGCATGGATATTGAATAGAAGATTAAATAAATCTGATTCTGATTGATGCAATGATGCCCGGCATGAACGACTTACAATCTTGGGGAAAAAACTAATAGGAATATGATAATGCTCGATCCATTTGAAGTCATAGGCGTTACAAAAACCTCAACAGATGCTGATATAAAAACAGCTTATAGAAAACTTGCAAAAAAATATCATCCAGATCTTAATCCGAATAATAAAGAAGCTGAGAAAAAATTCAAAGAAATCAGTACGGCTTACAAACTGATTGAGAACAAAGAGTCTCGGGAAAAATATGAAAATGGCACTTTTGAAGAAGAGTTTGCTAATTCAGCCCATCGAGATGGCCCATTTTATCGTGAGCACCAGGGTGAAGGTGGTCGTTATGCATATCACTTCGAGGGAGACCCTGATGATATATTAAAGTCATTCTTTTCAGGATTCGGCGGTTTTCAAGATCCTTCCGCGAAAGGTAGCGGAAGAGACTTTCCTGGTCAGGATAATCTTTACAAAATGGAAATTGATATCAGGGATGCAGTCAATGGAGCCCAAAGAGAGATAACACTACCTGGCGGAGTGAGATTAAAAATAAAAATTCCTCCGGGTATAGATAATGGAGAAAAGCTGAGATTTAAAAACCAGGGAGAGCCCGGTATCGGCAAAGGCAAACCAGGTGATGCTTATGTCGAAATATTTATTAAGCCTGACGAAAAGTTTAAAAGGAATGGAGATAACCTTGAAATTCAAATTCCGGTAACACTTGATGAGATAGTGAATAGCGCAAAAATATTGATCTCAACAATCGATGGATCTATGATGCTAAATATACCAGAAGGGGTTAATAACGAAACAAAACTGAGGATTAAGGGAAAAGGAATGGTTCTTAAAAATGGGAAAGGCAGAGGCGATCTGATTGTAACTCTGAAACTCATGCTGCCCCATAAGATTGATCCAAAATTTAAGGAATTTATCAGTACCTGGAGTAAAGAAAATCCATATAATCCAAGAAAAAAGGATTAGAGGAGAGTTAAAAATGATTAAAAAAATCTTCCAAATTACAGAAATAATTGAATCATATAATCTATCCGAAGTTTTTATTTATGAATGCATTCAGAAGGAATGGATTGTCCCCTGTGACATGAATAACTCATACTTTGACGAAGAAGATATCTCACGTATTCTTCTTATTAAAGATTTGAAAGAAGACTTTGGAGCCAATGACGAGTCTGTTCCATTAATACTACACCTAATCGATCAGATGCACTGGTTAAAATCACAAATTAAATATTTTATGGGAAAGCAAAAACCGGATAGGAATAGTGATGAGTAAAATTTAATTACTAAAAAAACTGAATCATCTTCTAGTATTTAAATCTATAAATCTCAGAACTAACTCGGCATCCGCCCGGACACCTTGGACCGAAGAAAAAGATACTCATAACAATGAAGCTAATGCTCTAACAAAAATTTTTTCTAAACTATGAATATCTGTTAACTTAAAAAAATCATACTTTCAGTTAACGGATATCCACTACTTCCAGATTGCCGGCAGTGTTTTTACGGTATGTTATGGTTACATCTTTGCCTTTAAGTTTCGAAAGACTGTGGACGTATTTACCAATCTCCACTCGCATATCACCCTGAGTTTTATCGGACTCGTAAAAATCTTTAACAAAAACAGAAGGTCCATCATCCGATTTCCCGAAAATCATAACCTGGCCCAGATCGTTAGAAGCAATATCATTTATTCTAACTTTAACATCTTTATTTAAGGAATGCTTTTCTGGCTTGACTGAACAGGAAACCATTGCAATGCCGAAACCGGCGATAAGAAATGCTACTGTAAGATATTTTAATTTTTTCTTTATCATAATATTTAATTAACTACTATATTGTGGAAAAGTAAAGCTATATCTTCACAATATACTAAAAAAGAGTAAATTTCTATTAATTCCTTCAGTATAATGACATCCCCTGGAGAAATAATATCCATTTTAATTTGATCAGATCATTGATTCTCAGTACTATTTACGTGACTAGATGATTTCCAGAATCTACTTGATCGGTTAATCCTGTAACATGGTGATCTCCAGTTTTCTATTTAGCGGTGAAACCCGGATACATCGTGTCACAGGATTAATTATTTATCAATTAACTTCCTGAAATATTCAGTATTATTCACCGGGAACTAACTAAATTACGAGGTGGTATTTCATGTGGTTCAACAAATCACAAGACGACATATTAAAAGAATTTAATGTAAGTGTAGCCCAAGGGCTCTCTGACGAAGAAGTCAAAAAGAGACAGGAGCAATATGGTGAAAACAAACTCAAGGAATCCAAAAAGAAATCCTTGTTAGTCTTGTTTTTCTCCCAGCTCAATAATGCTCTCATCTATGTATTACTAGCCGCTGCAGTGCTTACAGTATTTATCGGAGAATACGCCGACTCTGTTATCATTATGGCAGTGGTGATATTGAACGCCGTCATCGGTGTGGTTCAGGAAGCTAAAGCGGAAAAAGCTATTGAAGCTTTGAACAAACTAACCACCCCAATCTCTTTAGTCAGAAGAGACGGAGAAACCAAAGAGATCAGTTCAACTGAAATCGTTCCTGGAGACGTGATAATTCTTGATACAGGAAGATATGTTCCCGCAGATCTCAGATTGATGGAAAGTTCCAATCTTCAGATTGAAGAATCCGCCCTAACCGGAGAATCTGTTCCTTCACAAAAATTTGCGGAGGATGCTTATAATGAAGAGAATATTCCTATAGGAGACCGGACCAACATGGCTTTCATGTCCACTCTGGTGACTTATGGCCGGGCGGAAGGTGTGGTGGTAGACACCGGTATGGAAACCGTTGTCGGCAACATCGCAAAAAGCTTGAACGAAGAAGTGGATTCCATGACTCCTCTTCAAAGAAAAATGGACGCGTTAGGAAAAATCCTGGGTAAATTGGCTGTGGGCATTACTATTGTCATGTTCGCCGTAGGATACTTCCAAGGCAGAGATTTAGTAGATATGCTGCTCCTCTCCATCAGTTTGGCTGTAGCAGCTATTCCCGAGGGTCTGCCCGCCATTGTCGCTATTGTTCTGGCTCTTGGTGTAACTCGTATGAGCAAGATAAATGCCATAGTCAAGAAACTACCTGCTGTGGAAACTCTGGGCTCTGTCAACATTATCTGTTCAGATAAGACAGGAACATTAACTCAGAATAAAATGACAGTTTTAAAATACTATACCTTGAATGAATCTGTGGATATTGATCCTAAGGAAGAGAACTCTTCCGTCAAAGACCAGAAAATGGAAGAGATTATCAAATCTTTTGTTCTATGTAGTGATGCCACGGCTAATGATGAAGAGTCAACTGGAGATCCCACCGAGATTGCTCTCATTGTACTTGGAAACCATCATGGCATGACGAAGCCTGATTTAAATCAAAAATATCCCAGAGTGGATGAAAAACCTTTTGATTCGGATCGAAAGCTCATGTCTACGCTTAACGCAGAAGGCGACGGATATCGGGTACACACAAAGGGAGCCATTGATAATCTGCTTAAATTTTCAACTACGGTTTTACAAGACGGAAAGAAAGTTCCCCTTACGGATGAGATAAGAAAAACTTTTTTGGATCAATCCATTGAAATGGCGAATCAGGCGCTTCGAGTTCTGGCTGTTGCCTTTAAAGATACAGATGATAAAATCGGTCCGGAAGAAATGGAAAAAGAACTGACATTGATTGGTTTTGTTTCTATGATTGATCCTCCCCGTATGGAAGTGAAAGACTCTATTGCATCCGCCCATGGAGCCGGCATTAAAACAATCATGATCACCGGTGACCATAAAAATACAGCGGTGGCTATTGCCAAAGAATTGGGTATTGCAGAAGGAATTGACCAGGCGATCACCGGTGCGGAAATCGATGAACTTAGCGATGATGAATTCGAAAAAATGGTAAATAACTACAGCGTATTTGCCAGAGTTTCACCAGAACATAAGGTGAAAATTGTTAAAGCATATCGGGCCAAAGGAAATATAGTCTCCATGACCGGAGATGGAGTCAACGATGCCCCTTCGCTAAAACATGCAGATATTGGTGTGGCCATGGGGATTACAGGAACCGATGTGTCTAAAGGTGCTGCAGATATGATCTTAACGGATGATAACTTCACTACCATTGTGGCCGCCATCGAAGAAGGACGAAACATCTATAACAATATCAAGAAATCAGTCATTTTCCTTCTGTCATGTAATCTAGGAGAAATCCTTGCTATTTTCATCTCAGTATTACTGGACTTCTCGCCTCCTTTGATTGCTACTCAGATTCTATGGGTGAATCTGGTCACAGATACCCTGCCCGCCATTTCCTTAGGTGTAGACCCTGGGGACCATGGCGTGATGAAGAAAAAACCTAGAGACCCAAAAGAAGGATTTTTCTCTGGGGGAACCGGAGTAAGAGCCATTATTGGTGGTGTTTTAATCGGTAGTCTTACCCTACTCGCCTTTGCCGTCGGATTAAATGAAAGAGGAGAAAGTTTACTAACATCAAAAAATGCTCCTGACGATGTGGTTGTGTATGCCCGAACCATGGCATTTGTTGTTCTCGCCACTTCCCAGCTATTCTATTCCTTAACCATGCGAAATGAAGTAAAATCGATTTTTCAAATAGGATTTTTCAAAAATAAATATTTGATTTTTTCTATTATTGCCGGTATTGGACTTCAGGTTGGCGTTATCACCATTCCATTTTTGGCCAACGCTTTCAAGGTTCATACCCTACCTTTAGAAGATTGGCTTGTGGTCTTCGGTCTGGCTGTAATTCCACTATTAATCAACGAGATTATTAAGTTGTTCACCAGATTCTATCGTAAAAGACATAACATCCCCTACTAGTGCTTTGACCGTATAATTAATAATTAAATAATAATATATAAAACCACAGACTTCTAAAACCCTCCTCTCTTTAGAAATAAAGAGAAGGGAATTTTAGATAGAAAATTTATTCTGTTTTTCAGCAAAGATTTCTTTTTACTAAGCCCCTCTTTTTTTTATCAAAGACAGGGGCGCGACAGTAGCCGGGGGTGAGTTTTAAAAGGTTTAACGAAAAGAGTGTTTTGATTCAGAATGATATAAACAATTTTTTAAATTTAAAAATTATATGACAACATAGCTTCTTACTCTCCTGCTTAAGCGGAAGTAAAATTTTTCTTTGAAGAATTTAACCGGATATCCAGTGAAAATTCCCGGAACATATAGAATGCAATAACTACAGTTTTGCCCCTACTGTCCCGGGGATTTGGATTTACTTTTTTGGTTTACCGGTTTCAAATGCTTTTGCATCCTTTTCAGACTTAGCTTTCTGAACTTCTTTGACTTTGCCGGTGTCTTTCTGCTTTAGATTTTTTTCTTTTGATTTAGGACTCTTATCTCCCATAACATCTCCTTTTTATAAACTTACTATAACCATAACATATCTATTTCAGGTTTATCCGTTCTGAATAGATAATGTATAATATCATATTCTAAGTTAAATGTAAAGTGAATTGCTGAAATTAAAAAATTATTATCCAGTTTTTGCAACTGAAGCGGATTTTTCAGATTATTACTTTTAAGGCAACCTGTTTATTATAGCAGTTAACGATTGAGGATTAGACCTTGAATTAAGTGAAAAAATTTCAAAACTCTTTAAAACTTTTAATACTTCTTATACTGTTATATTTCGTTGTCTCATTCTCTGCAGGATATGATCTTTCCAGTACATT
>JBBRFT010000064.1:0-15378 GCA_038241375.1 Spirochaetota bacterium | reverse complement strand
GATTCAATAAATTATTATAGCTCAATAATGAGTACAATCAACAATGCTGAGAATCATTACAAGAAAGGTATTAATTACAGAAATAAAAAGAAATTCAATAAAGCCCGGGTCTGTTTTGTTAACGCAAAAGAATCACTAAGCCGTAATGAAATGTATTCAGCGTACAAAGAAAAATATAGTGTGGCAATATATGGTAATAAGAAAAGCCGGAATACTTCTAAAGAAAGTACACCCCGCACCGGCTGGGAGAAAATACGTATTGAAACTGCGGTACCAGCCAAAACATCACCAATAACAAAACCCTTTATACTTGCTTTAAGTAATGATGAAAGTCTCGAAAACGCTATTCTTGAATCACTCGATCCTAATGCTAATAATCTTAAATCGATTGTTTCTTCTTTAACCAATTATAAAAAAATTAAATGGGTAAAATCGAGACAATATTTACCGAAAAAGAAAAAATATAAAACTGTATGGACCAAAAAATATGAAGATTTTGAACTTAAACCGGGTATTTTTGTTGTACAGATGGACAGGAATATGAGAATTGTCAAAGCTGAACGTGTATCAAAAATATACCTCGATCATAATAAATATCAGAATCATCAGTATTTAAAAAATTCATATTTTACAGAAATTGAACAGAAAAGGGAATTATAGCAATCCGGGTCAATGGTCCGGAAAACCATTTAATTTTTTTGGAGATTACCTCTTCGACCGGTACTCCTGCAGGGTTTTCAAACTTCCCATAAATGCAGGATTATCCTGTCCGAACCGCGACGGCACTATAGGATCAAATGGATGCATTTTCTGTTCAGATGAAGGATCTGCATCCCCTTCTACATCAGGAATAAACACTATTCCGCTCCAGATGAAAAATGCGATTAACACTTTTAAACGGACTGATCCTCATACGAAATATATTGCTTATTTTCAGGCTTTTTCAAATACTTACGCGCCCGTGCATATTCTGGAAAAATTATATGATGAAGCACTCTCTTCCACGGAGGTAACGGGCCTTATGATCGGCACAAGACCCGACTGTATCAGCCGTGAAATTCTAAAACTCATACAGAAATATAAAAAAGAAAACTTTGAATTATGGATCGAGCTTGGTATTCAGACTATGAAGAATGAAAGCCTCGATTTTCTTAAAAGAGGACATTCTGCAGAGAAAAGTATTGAAACAATAAATCTGATTTCAGAATATGAGATTCCTGTATGTGTTCACGTGATACTTGGAATTCCCGGTGAAACATGGGATGACATGATGCAGACAGCGGAGAAAATCTCGTCTTTACCTGTACATGGAATTAAAATACATCATATGCATATTATAAAAGATACCGAACTTGAAAAGATATACAACAGTAAACCTTTTAACCTGATGTCTCTAAAAGAATACGTCTCTACTTTATGCGACTTTATCGAACGGCTCAGACCGGACATCACCATACATAGACTTATGGGTGACAGACATGAAGATACGCTGCTCTATCCAAAGTGGAGTACACACAAAGGAACGGTTCAGCAGGCAATAGAAGATGAGTTTAAAAAAAGAGGCACATTTCAGGGTTTTCTATATAGCGGGGAATTTTAAATGAAAATAGCAGTAGCAATGAGCGGCGGAATCGATTCATCGGTAACTGCAGTTATGCTGAAAGAGCAGGGTCATATAGTGGTTGGAATAACCGCAAGATTTCTTCCATCGTCTGAAATTAATGATACTGTTTATAACGCGGCTGTTGCAGATGCTAAAAAAATTGCAGATTTGTATAGTTTTCCTCATTATGAATTTAATTTTTCAGATCAGTTTCAGACACATGTTATTGACTACTTCTGCAAAGAGTATCTTTCAGGCAGAACCCCTAATCCATGTGTTGTATGCAACAGACTCATCAAATTTCACGAGCTGATAAAGGCAGCTGACGATCTCGGTTGTGATATGATTGCAACCGGTCACTACGCAATTAAAAAAGAGAATAATGGGAGATATTATCTATCAATGTCCCCTGATCACTCCAAAGATCAGTCTTATTTTCTATTTATGCTTACACAGGAACAGCTTTCGAAATCACTTTTCCCACTTGGCACAATGACTAAAAATGATATAAGAATTTTTGCTGCCGAAAAGAATCTTCCGATTAAGGATAAGGCAGACAGTCAGGAGATATGCTTTATACCGGATAATGATTATATCCCTTTTTTAGAGAACCATACAGGTACTGAACCTCGACCGGGGAATATTGTTGATTCATCCGGGAAAGTACTGGGGAAACATAACGGAATTTACAGATACACAATCGGTCAGCGCAGAGGGATGGGGATAGCAGCACCTGTTCCGCTATATGTAACATCGATTGATCCAGAAAACAATCTTATCACAGCAGGACCAAAAGATGAATTGCTAATCAGATCTTTTACGACAAGAGACTCTTACCATATGAAATACGAAATTAAAAATGAATTAGAAAATGAATTAAAAAGAGAATTAAAACAGGGAATAAAAGTTATGATCAAAGCAAGATCCACCCAGAGCCCTGTTGAAGGAACAGTTACCAGAGTTGATGATCATTTCAATATAATTTTCACAGAACCGCAAATTGGGATATCCCCCGGGCAATCTGCTGTATTTTATGATACGGAGAATGACGTTATCGGCGGTGGAATTATAGACAAGGCTTATAACTGATTAGCTATTTCGTTTATTCAGTCTTATCTTCATTCTTTCCTGAATGGGGATGATACAGATCATACACTTTCTTTAAGCGGGCTTTGGTTGTGTGAGTGTACACCTGAGTTGTGGAAAGACTTTTGTGGCCGAGCATCTCCTGCACTGCCCGTATATCCGCTCCATTATTCATCAGCTCTGTGGCAAAACTATGCCTTAAGGTATGGGGGGATAATTTATATGAAAGCCCTGCAACGGCTGCTCTTTTCATCACAAGGTTATACATCCCTTTAACAGATATCCCCTTCCCGCTCTTATTAACAAAAATAAAATCAGATTTAACAGAAAACTTCCGGTCTCTTTCGCGGATATATTCTTTCAGCAGACTGACAGTTTCATCAGTAATAAAAAGTATCCGTTCAGTACTCCCCTTGCCCGAGACTTTCAGCCGTCCCGAATCAAGATCAAGATCGACAATCAATGAACCTGCTATTTCAGATATTCTTGCTCCCGTTGAATAAAACAGCGCGATTGCAGTTTTATCCCTAAGATCGAAAAAGTCATGTATTTCAAAACAGGTAAGTTCGTTATACTCTTTCAGATAAAGAAACTTAGGAAGCCTTCTCTCTTTTTTAGGATAAATTAATTTTTTAGACGGATTATCAGGAACGAAGTTTTGCCGGTGTAGATAAGTAAAAAAAGATTTTATAACCGCGATTTTTCTTTCCATCGAGGACTTCTTTAATCCCCGGTCAAAACAGTATTCCAGAAAACTTCTCAGATCACTGATCGTAACTGTAAGAATATCAGGTTCATCACCTTTTATAACACAGTCAAGTTCATAATAGTTTTTAAAATTTTCGTCAACTCTGCCTGAAAAAAAATCTACGAGCTGCAGAAGATCACTTCTGTAATCTCCTGCAGTATTTGATGAGTAATTCTTCTCATATGTTATATAATCAAGAAAAGAATCTATTAAATTATACATTACTCCTCTGCATCTTCTTCGGGAGCTTCAATTACAGCAGGTTCATCAAGAAGTTCGACTTTAAATCCGCAATCAGGACTAAAACAGATAAGCTCCTCACCTCTGCCTTTTATTTTTTTAGTAAATAAAAGTTTTCCGCATTTAGGGCATTCTTTATCAGAGGGAGTATCTCTTGTAATAAAATCACACTCAGGGTAATTGCTGCAGCCGAAGAATCCTCCCCTTCTGCCGCCTGCTCCCCGCTTGACAACGTTGCCATCACACTTGGGACATTTCCCCAAAGGGAGCGATTTAGCATTTCTGCACTCGGGGAATCCCGCGCATGCAAGAAAGAATCCGAAACGGCCGAGCTTCTTCATCATTTTATTTCCGCATTTCTCACAGACATGTTCGGTCTCTTCATCAAGAATACCTTTCATCTCGGCAATGTTTATCTCTGCCAGATCGACAGATTCTTTAAAAGGAGTATAAAATTCTCCAATCATCTTGACCCAGTTTATTTCCGATGCTTCAACCTCATCGAGTTTCTCCTCCATAGCGGAAGTAAAATCTATAGATACAAGTGATCCAAAGTGACCGGACATTATATCATTTACGATTTTACCAAGCACTGTGGGCTGAAGCTGTTTACCTGATCTGGTTATGTAATATCTTCTTATCAAAGTATCAATAGTAGGCGCGTATGTTGAAGGGCGTCCTATCCCCGATTCCTCTAAAAATTTAACAAGAGATGCGTCATTAAATCTTGGCGGAGGAGTTGTAAAATGTTGTTCCGGTTTAAAATCTGTCACCGGGACAGTGTCACCCTCCTTGAACGAAGGGAGAGTATTTTTTTCAGACTTGCTCAATTTTTCAATTTCAGTAAATCCTGAAAATAGAACTTTATTACCTGTCGCACGGAAAGAAGAATTAACACTGCTCAGATTCACAGTTAATGATTCTGTAACCTCCGGCGTCATCTGACATGCAATGAACCTCCGCCAGATAAGGTCATAAAGTCTATACTGCTCTCTTGTTAAATCGTTTTTTATAAGTTCGGGAGTTTTGGTAACATCGGCTGGTCTTATCGCTTCGTGAGCATCCTGTGAATTTTTTTTCAATTTATAAATGTTCGGCGTTTCAGGGAGATACTCAGGTTTAAAATTACTCTTAATGTAATCTCGTGCCATCGCTATGGCATTTTCGGAAATACGTGTAGAGTCAGTTCTCATGTATGTGATAAGACCTGTCGGACCGAACCCTGCAAGATCAATACCTTCGTAAAGCTGCTGTGCAACAATCATAGTCTTCTTGGATGTAAATCCGAGCCTGTTAACAGCATCCTGCTGCAGTTTACTTGTAATATACGGAGCAGAAGCTTTTCTTCTTCTCTCCTGAGTCTTTATCTCTGTTACAGTAAGATCTTTTCCTGTAACATCTTTCATTACAGAATCCATCTCACTTTTATTCGTAATCTTAAGCTTTTCATTTTTATAGTGAGTCAGCATTGCTGAAAATTTTTTATTCTGGTGGGTACATTCTGCTTCCAGTGTCCAGTATTCATGAGGGATAAAATGATCTATATCACTCTCACGGTCACAGATAACCTTAAGCGCCGCAGACTGGACCCGGCCGGCTGAAAGGCCTCTCTTAACTTTCTTCCATAAAAGAGGACTGATGTAATACCCGACAATTCTGTCCAGAACCCGCCTTGCCTGCTGAGCATTTACCAGATCAATATTTATCTCTCTAGGATGAGCCACGGCTTCTTTTACTGCAGCTTCAGTTATTTCATTAAATTCTATCCGTTTGATATCACTGTTTTTCCCGGCCAGAGCATTTGCAAGATGCCATGAGATCGCTTCCCCCTCGCGGTCAGGGTCAGTGGCAAGGAGTACATTTTTAACTGAACCTGCCTGTTTTTTCAATTCATTGAGAATCTTGGCTTTTCCCCGTATTGTAATATATTCAGGTTTAAAATCATTCTCAACATCTATAGCAAGACGCGATTTCGGAAGATCAATTATATGGCCGACTGAAGATAAAATTATATATTTATCGCCAAGATACTTATGTATAGTTTTTGCCTTCGATGGTGACTCAACAATAACCAGTGTTTCTGGTTTGTTTTTGGATATTTTCACCCTGGATTTCAAATCAGCAGCAACCGGTTTTTCAGGTTTTATTTTGATTTTTTTTGCCTTAGGTGGTAATTCAACAATAACCTGTATTTCAGGTTTTATTTTCTTTGTCATTTATTCTTTTCCAATAGATTTATAATTTAAACAAACATTCTCATTTGAAATTATTTGTCAAATGTTTCTTTTTTATGAATTTTATCAATATATGTCTAATCATAAACCGGAATGGAGATTTATTTATCCGTATTTATTATTTATATCATGACCTGAAAAGCCTGTTCCCTCTTCTTGAAATATATCCTTCAATTTCAAGTGTAATTATCCCGTGATTAACCTCATCTGCTGAAAAATTGTTTCTTCTTATAAAATCATCAATATCAATCACCCCGCTTTTTAATTCTTCATTAATTTGCATTTCAACGGGAGTTTTAAATTCCGGAAGAATCTGATTTTCACTATCCTCAGGTTTTAATATGAGCTGTTTTTCAGGTATTCTGATCTCTCTTTTAACGGGAGGAGTAAACTCCCCATGCTGCACATCCAACTCTTCTTCACCGAAAAGATCGCTCATATCGGAAAAAATTGCCGCACCCTGTCTTATCAATTCATTACAGCCGCTGTATTTTTCATCAAATGCATTACCCGGGCAGACATAAAGATCCCGGTTCTGCTCAATAGCGTACTTTGCAGTAATCATAGCACCGCTTTTCAACGGGGCCTGAACTACTATTACAGCCTCTGACAAACCGCTGATTATTCTGTTTCTTTTTGCAAATGTCCATTTCTGACCGGTGCCGATTCCCGGGGGATATTCCGAGATTATACCACAATTGACCGACTGAGATATCTTTTTATATAGATCGCTGTTCTTGTATGGATATACTACATCGACTCCGCCAGGCAGTACCGCCAATGTACTCCCACTTGAGTTTAATGCGCCGATATGAGCGCTCCTGTCTATACCAAGTGCCATACCGCTCACAATCGTATATCCTGCAGATGCCGCCCTGATAGAAATTTTATCTGTTATCTCTTCAGATTTAGAATCTGAATTTCTGGTACCAACCACAGAGATCATTCTGCTTCGAGGCAGATCTCCAACAACATAAAGAACTATTGGAGGATTATGAATCTCCTTCAGAAGTTCCGGATAAGTATCATCCCACAAAGTAATAATCTTAATATTTTTATCTGAACATCTGCTGATTATCATTCCAGCTGCCTTCTCTGCAGCGGGTGAATATTTGAGAGCAATAATCTCCTGAGTCTTTAAAAGTTCTGCAGAGAGCCTCCTGACCATGTCAACAGGAGAACCGGAAAGCCCGTTCCATAGACCTAATTTTGAAGGTGTTGAGAGAACTGAAAGCGTTACAGCCGATTCTAAAACTTCATTTGTATTATACATATTAATATTTTTTCCTTGAATAATTTCGTATCAGCGTATCAACAGGCGCAAGATAAGTTTCACACCGGTAATTAAACATCTGATTCGTTTAATATTAATACGTCTGGCTGACGTTTTTTTTCGAAAAAAATCTTACTGATAGCTAAATACTATTAAATTTTTAAATGTGAATTTCTTAACATATATTGTAGAGTAGAAATTTAAAATTACATATGCCCGGTCTGATTTGTTCTACGGAAGCGGAAATCAGTAAACAAAATAAAAATCATGAGAATTCCAGTAAAAGAATAAAGAAATTATTTCAGAAAAATAAAAATAAAAAGGCTCCCTGCGTAGGGAGCTTTTTATTGAAATCTTAAAATCAGGATTTACAGATGAATTATAATCATCTGTAAGTCTTTTGCAGTTATGATCAAGGATTCTGCTGGTAAACATCTACTAGTGAATAAACTTCTTCCTTCAGAATTTTTTCAAATTCATCTTTACCTGGAACGGGTCTCTTAATCATACCCATTATTTTCTCAAGCTGTGCATCTGAATTGATCGGTTTACCATAAAGTTCAACCGCATACGCAGAGAAATCTCTTACGTAAAGATCAAACATCTGATTCATAATCTCATCACTTACACCTTCAATTTTTGCGCTTTCAATTATCAGATGGCCATAAGCAACCAGTGTAAATAATTCTCCAACAGCTAGAAGATAATCAAACTCCATCATCTGCTTGGCAAGATCTGCTCCTGAAACCATAAGATACTCTTTATAAGCCTGAATCTGCTCCTGGAAAACTTTAACATTCGGCAAATGTGAAATACTGTTGTATGCTTTATTAAAATCATGAAATTTTGTTTTTGCATAAGCTTTGGTTGGTCCCTGCTTAAACATAAAATCATCGTTTCTATTATCAATTATTCTTCCAATCTCTTCAAACTCACCCGGCATAAACATATAACTTGGAATAAGTTTTGCAATAAGAGCCATATTAACATGTCTTGTTCCTTCAAGCTTAGGAAAACCTACAAGCTCTGAAACTGCCTGCTCAAAAAATGTATCTTTTTCAAAACCTTTAGCTGCAATAATATCAAAAAGCTGCTCATGAACTTTTTCACCCTGGATAGCAACCTTCATCTTCATAATAGGATTAAAAAGGAGATATCTCTTATCGTTTTCATTTGCAATTCTCATATAGTCAGTTGCTCTAAGGCCGAAAAGTTTCATACCCATAATTCTGAGCCATGAATCCATAAAGAGTCTTTTAACATGAGCAAACTCAGTTACACTGTGACCATAAAGATTTCTGTGATACGCATGGTTTAGAGCTTCATAGAATGAGTGAGTTACAATCCCTGTTGCACCTGATCCGATGTTGAACTTACAGATGTTAATTGTATTGAGCATATCATCCCATGCTTTAGGACCTCTTGTGAGAATCTCTGCATCGGTTATCGGATAATCATGTAATGCAAATTCAGCAACATACTGCTGGTTGACATCAACTACATTTTTCACACACTCATATTTTGGATGAGCTGAATCTACAACAAAAAATACATATTCATCGGTATCAGCCATCTTTGCAAATACTGTTACTGTACTGGCAACATTACCATTTCCTATATAGTATTTACTACCATTAGCAACATATGTTCCATCACCTTTAGGGTAGAGTTTCATTTCTGATGAATAGATATCAGCACCATGCTCTTTTTCAGAAAGTCCGAAGGCACATAGAGCATTATCTTTTAATTTTGCAGCAGCCTTATGTTTAGCTTCTTCATTGTCTCCAAGGAGAACAGGATCAAGTCCTAATGTTGATACATGGTATGTATACCAGTAAGCAGCACCGTAGAAGCCGCATATTTCTGAAAATTCATAATTTCTGTATGTGCTGTAATACTGATTCGGATCTGAACCATAACCTTTTGGTAAAAATATTGTCTCAAAGATACCTTCTTCAGTTACAAACTTCTGAAAATCTTCACAGAATTCATGCTTATGATATTGTTCTTTCTGCTTTGCAAGGCCTTTTGCCTCGAACCAGGCGATGGTTTTCTCCATGATCTCGCTTGATCTTGCATCGGGATAATTTCTGTCTCTGCGCTTTTTGGGATTAAGTAATAAACTCATAATATGCTCCTTATTTTGTTAGTGATCAATAAGACAGAGGTAACCGTTAATCATAAATCTCCAGTTCCCTCTGCGGCAATTGAACTAATGCTTAATTTGGTATAAAGATAAATCTGGAAAAAATTCATCCCATCCTGAATATAATATTCAGCTCTACCTAATGTAACTACTCATTAACTTATTGTAAAATACAATTCAGCATCACTAAGAATCGATCATCATTATTACAAAAAGTTTTCTAATACTTACATTCTAAACACTGTTAATAAAAAGAAACATTGTTCTTTTTTGTCAATAGAATTTGAATCCGGATCAAGTAAAATAAAGAAAAAGTATGCAATTTGATTCATATGGGTTAAATTTTAATAAAAAAAGCCGCAGATTATTTAATCTGCGGCTTTTTACGTTGATTAGCTGAATAATCAGTCGTTCATCTTATATTCGCCTTTCATTGAATAAACGTTCTTTTCCCATACTCTCATGAACTTATCCATATCAGCAACAGGATTCTTAATCATCTTGATACAGTACGCAAGCTGCTCCGGAGAGTTGCTCTTCTTCTGGTAAAGCTGAACTGCATACTTGGAGAAATCTCTAACTAAAACATCAAAGATCATATCAAGAACGTCATCTTCCACTTTGCAAATCTTTGCGTTCTCGATGATAAGCTGTCCGTAAGCAACAACAGTCATAAGCTCGCCCATTGCAAGGAGATAATCGATATCTTTGTTCTGTTCTTTTGTAGGTGTAGCCTTTGCAAGAAACTCCTTGAATACAGCAATCTGCTCCTTAATAACTCTGATATTAGGAAGATCAATACTGTTATAAGCAATATTGTAATCATGAAACTGAATCTTTGAAAGACCGCTGGTCGGGCCCTGATCCATGAGGAATGAATCGTTTCTTGCGTCATCAACCTGAGGAACCGGTGCAAACTCAGCAGGATTGAAAAAATAGTTTGTTATAAACTTAACAACGAGAGCCATATTTACATGAACTGTACCCTCAAGTTTAGGGAACATTCTGATTTCCCATGTTGCCATTTCGAAGTAAGGATCTTTCTCAAAACCTTTAGCCGCAATAACATCCCATAGAAGATTGATAACCTCCTCTCCTTCTCTTGTTACTTTCATCTTACAGAGCGGATCGTAAAGGAGATATCTTCTGTCTTCCGCAGATGCTGTTCTCATGTAGTCAACTGCTCTGAGGTTGAAAAGTTTCATCGCGCATATTCTAAGATATGAATCTGTTAGAAGCTGCTTGATATGAGGAAAATCGGTTACATATTTACCGTAAAGATTTCTGTTAGCCGCGTGGTCAATCGCTTCGTACAACGCGTGAGTAGTAATACCAACAGCTCCAGGTCCCAGATTGAACTTACATACGTTTACAGTGTTAAGCATGTTGTCCCATGCTTTAGGGCCCTTCTCTGTGATATCAGCTTCAGTTATGGGATAATCATGAACTGCATATTCTGCAACATAGTTCTGGTGAGCAACAGTGTTCTGTACACACTCATAATTTGGATGCTTTGAATCGACACAGAAGAATACATAATCATCAGTGTCTCCGATTTTTGAAAAAGTTGAGATCATAGCAGCTTCGTTTCCATTTCCTATATAGTACTTGTCTCCGTTTGCTATATACTTCCCATCGCCCTGTGGATAGAGCATCATATCGCTTGAATAAATATCCGCACCATGTTCTTTCTCTGAAAGTCCGAAGGCAAAAACTTCTCCCTGCTCGACAAGCTTGGCAGCTTTATGTTTAGCCTCTTCGTTGCTGCCCATCCATACCGGGCAGATACCAAGCTGAGAAACGTCCCAGACGTACCAATACGCTATTCCATAAAATCCCATGAGCTCAGCCCAATGGAAAATTCTATATGTGTCCCATCTGCTGTCAGCTGCACCGTAACCGGCAGGAGTTAACAGTTTAGCGAAAATTTTATGTTCTTTCTGGAAATCAACAAAATCCTTAGGCCATACTCTTTCATGAAAATCAGATTTAACTTTTTTTAATCCTTTTTTTTCAAAAAATTCCACAGTTTTGAGCATCATTTCCGTAGAGTCTTTATCCGGAAATTTTACAACGTATTTCTTAGGGTTTAACAACTTCATCAGAATACCTCTTTATTAAGATAAAAAATATCTTTTTTTATTTGTACAGAATAATGTGAGTAATATCAAAAAAGCCGAAAGCATCTGAATATAATTTAATACGACCAGATATTCAAATAACTGTCTATAAACGATTCGGATAATTTACCACTACAGTAAATAAAAAATAAGGTTAACCTGTTGTCAATATATTTGCATTTTAAAATAGAAAATATAGGTATATAAAATAAGATGCATACGCAATGTTATATATTTAAATATAACATTGTATAGACCGTTAAACACAATTCAGCAATCAAAACAAAATTTAATCCGTTTATCGGTAATCATTGAAAGCATTAATTTACTAATAGAGGCGCCCACTTGGCCTAAGCCAAAAATTTGAGATTATGGGTACGTAGTCCCAGGATCGATTTTTTTTTCGCTTGTGTTGAGCATTGCGCTCACGATTTAAATCACCACCAGAATGAAGATTTTAAATCAATTTTTTCTCGACAAGAGCAAAAACTGAAATCATATGACAATAACATCATTTTAATCAGGGGTATTAACTTGAAAAAGCAGGCATCGGAAGTTACAATACATGAACTTAAAGAGATACTTGAAAAATATATAGCCGGCAGTGAAAATCTTAACTATGCGGTAAAGATACTGGGCCACCCGGGCGTTGGGAAGTCAGCTCTTATAAAAGAGATCGCCGAAAAAATGAACTATTTCTTCATCGACACACGTCTTGCATTCAAAGAGAATGTTGACCTTGGAGGCTACCCCGTTCCCGATCACGAGAGCGGGCAGATGATATACTTCAGGCCGAAATTTATCCCACCTGTTGAGATCCCCGAAGGATATGACGGGATACTCTGGTTTCTTGATGAATCGAACAGAGCCCACCCTACGGTGATACAAACACTGTTCCAGATTATTACAGAAAATAAATGCGGAGAGCATCTGCTGAATAAAAAAACATCAATTATTCTGGCTGGCAATCTCGGTGAAGAGGACGACACAACAATTACCCAGTTTGACGACTCGGCACTTGACGGAAGACTTGCTATTTTCCATCTTAAGCCCTCGGCAGCAGACTGGCTTGTCTGGGGATACAGCGAAGGTATCCACCCCTACATTCTTAAATACATATCATCATTCCCTGAAAGATTATGGGACGAGGAGAGAATAAATCCGAATCCCCGGGGATGGCACCAGGTATCAAACGCGCTTAAATACTCATACAACCTCACTGAAGAAAAAACGCTCTCCGACTATCTTACGGGCGGAGACGAGAGCACTTTAGAAAAACTTATTTATACTCTCGTTGGAAATATTGCCGGTTCAGATTTTCTTATGCAGCTCCAGTCCCCACGGCAGATAAGTTCAGGTGATATAATTTCAGGTAACAGAGAGAAACTCGAAAGAGTTAAACAGAGAGATATCTCTACGGAAGATCTGCTCTGGGCGCTTAACGGAACAATTGAGATAATGGAACTAAAAGCCGTATCATCACAGGGTAGACTTTCAGAGGATGATCTGAAACTTCTTTCCAACATTTTAACATTCATCGGCTATTCGAGGGGGGATATAAGAATGTCTTATTTCTTTCTGCTGCTGAAGCAGTGCGGAATTTTTACGCTTATCCCGGCAGCTCTGAAAACTCTTGATGATTCAGCTTTAACAGAAGAGCTTAAACTTAGATTCGAAAATCTAATGAATTGAGTTTGTCGCTTACAATGGAACTTGAACTTATCCTTGAAAGTCTCTGGAAGAAGAGCAGATTCACTTCATACTTCTATCAGGGGGCTGACCTTGTGGAAGAGAAATCTATACCTACGCTCGCTCTTGGAATATATTCTTCACGGCTCACACTATTCTATAATCAGAATTTTATATCGTCCCTTAACGCTGATGAACTGACCGGTCTGCTGATCCATGAGATGCTCCACATTGTCCTTAACCACGACCACCGTGGCTTTACTGATGGGGATATATATCTCCAGAACCTGGCGCAGGATATGGTAATTAACTCTTATATAATGGAGAATAAAAAAACATTTTTTTCAAGAACAAATCAGTATCAAAGCGAAACTACGGAACTTATTCTCCCGCAGGGTCTCCCGGTTATTCCGGAAAAATTTCTCACTGACACATCCATTATCGACCCTCTATGGGAAGAGATATACCGATGGCTGAAGCTTCAGCCGGAAGAGGTCGTTAAAAATTACAAATTCAAAGGTTCGGATAATAACGACGATAAGACCGGAATACCGGTAAAATCGCCGATAGAACAGATGAAGGAGCAGCTGGATAGTCTTGATATCACTTACAACAAAGCTCCGAAAGAGAAGTACACCGGTTTTAAAAACATGACCGGACTTATGTTTGAAAAAGATGACGGTGAACATCTCCCCACGGGTATTCACATAATGAATAAAAAAACAGATCTTAACATACTAGACGCGAAAATGAATCACTTTATGACTGTGGCTAAAAAGGATGAAGTCTGCCTTAACGAGCGGGTTTTTAATGATATAACTTCACTGATAAATGCTCCTCAGAAAACCGATCTGTCATGGAGTGAAAAAATAAAAAGTATTGTTGATATAACCGCACAGTCAAATGAGTGGGAATACTCATATCACAGGTTTAACAAAAGATACTTCTCACAGGGGATATATGCGCCGGGAAGATCGTTTAAAGATAAAGAAGCTATAACTGTAATTGTCGATGTATCCGGCTCCATGGTGATGAAACCTGGAGATATTGAATCTGCCTTTGGGACTATTGAAGGTCTGCTGAATAAATTTAAAATTTATCTTTTATGCATCGATGAAACTTTATTCATTCCCGAGAAGAAAGAGAATTTGTTTATAAGATCAGAAAAAAATATAAGACCATATGAATACAAAAAAGGGGACTGGAGATACCTCAAGACCGGGAGCAGCGGAACAACTTACTTCGAATCGCTGTTCAATAAATATATGGTTAACCACACCGAGCTGCTCATCGTAATAACCGACGGATATATCTACGACCTGGAGCGTCTTAAAAAATACAACAGCACACTCTGGCTTATAAGTGAAAACCGTGATGAGCCATTCAGGGCTCCATTCGGCAACGTTATCAAAATCTCATCGGCAACTCCGGAAAAAAGACTTAAAATCAGAGGGAGAAAATAATGATTAAAAATCACGATTATCTCCACTCTCTGTATCTCGCAGGAATAAATGATAAAGACTTTGATTTTGATTTAAACTTCGAACAGATTATCAGATCATCCGATGCGGAAATAATTTTTCTATGTGGAAAAGACTGGAAAAATTTCGATTTTGTCATGGGTCTTGAAAAGCTTATTTCAGCAGGGGAACTTGAGTATGTCCACAAGGCGGGGATTTTCTGGAAATCATTTGACTTCAATAAAGGCTTAAATTTTATTATACAGAGCGGAAGCAGCGAATACATCTACCGGTCTGGAAGATTCTGGAAGGGTTACGATTACGAAAAAGGATTACAGGCTCTGAGTGAACTGAAAAGCGGACGCCACATCTATTATGCCGGAAAGGAATGGAAACAATTCGACTTTGTAAAAGGTTTTCAATTTCTTATGAACACAGGGAATGCCGAATTTATATTTTATGCCGGAGCCCACTGGAAAACTTTTGATTATCCCGCCGGGATGAAACATCTTTTGAATACCAGAAATTGCGAATATATCTATAAAGCCGGAACTCTATGGAAAGAATTTGATTATCCCTCTGCCCTTAAAATTCTCGAATCGGAAGTAACATCAGGAGAATTATGGCGCGGAAGAATTTTTGAAAACAACAAATGGAAAGAAGCCTTAAAAAAAATATGGGATTTATCGTGGAGCTGATGTTTGTCTTTTAAATAATCCTGCGCATCTGTGACTCGGTTTTTTTCTTATATAAAACTATAAGTATTATTATTCTTAATC
>JBBRFT010000063.1:0-15818 GCA_038241375.1 Spirochaetota bacterium | reverse complement strand
ATTATTCCATTGATAAAGTCGGAAGATCTATTGGTATAGGGAATCAGAATGTTATTAAAATTCCGGTTGATTCAAAAAATAAAATAGATCTGATTAAGCTGGAAAAAACAATCATGGAGATTGAAGCAGCTAATAAAAACGGCGGCCTGAAGACTAAAATTATTGCAATGGTTGGAATTGCCGGGACTACCGAGACTGGAAATATCGATAATCTCAAAGAGATGGGTCTGCTCGCAAAGAAATATAAAATATTTTTTCATGTCGATGCTGCTTGGGGCGGATCGGTTTTACTTGCCGAGGAGTACAGGTATCTTTTCGCAGGGATTGAAAATGCCGATTCAGTTACCGTTGACGCTCATAAGCTTCTTTACGCTCCGCCCTCTCTTGGTATGGTCTTTTTCAAAAATGGGACTGAGCTTCGGGCGATACAACATTATTCCAATTATATAATAAGGCCCGACTCCATGGATCTGGGCCGTCACTCTCTTGAGGGATCTCGCCCATTCGCTTCTCTGAAACCATGGGCAACAATTAAAATATTCGGCCGTGACGGATTTAAACTTATTTTTGATCATGCCTTTCAGCTTACATCAGTTCTTCGCGGACTTATTGAGATGCATTGCAATTTTGAATCGATGAATCAGCCCGAACTTTTTATATTTAATTACAGGTTTATTCCGAAAAAAGTTAAAGAGAAGCTTAATAAGCTGATGATTAAACTTGAAAGTGATGAACTTAATGATCCGAAAAATGAACTGACAAAAGTTAAACATCTGCGTAAAATTGAGCATATTAATATGGCTCTAAACGATCTGAATATTGAACTCCATAAAGCAATAAGAGAGGAGGACGACAGCTTCGTCTCGAGAACCATGCTCGATTGCCCCCAGTATTATTATCAGTATTGTGTTGTTCTCCGTGCTATTACGATTAATCCTCTTACTACTCCCGATATACTGCAGGAGATTATTGAGCAGCAGAATAAACTTGGAGTGAAGATTTATAAAAGCGGATTTGAAAGCCGATTCAATAAACTTTAAAAAATTTATTGACAACTTCCTGTGTAAATTTTAAAAGTAAAAAAGAGAAAAAAATGAAATCACGAAAACAGAAAAATTTATTACTCGGCCTCCTTCTTCTCAGCCTGCATAAAGCCGGCGATATTTCGTGATGTCTACTGATAAATAAGCAATTTTAGAAGGCCGTCACGAAATCAGAGTGACGGCCTTTTTATTTTAAGATCAAATGGAGATGGATTATGAACGGCGATAAAATTTATATTTTCGATACAACTCTGCGAGATGGAGAGCAGTCTCCAGGTTTCAGCATGAATATGGAAGAGAAGCTGATATTTGCAGATCAGCTGGAAAGACTTGGAGTTGATATAATTGAAGCTGGTTTCCCGGTAATATCTGACGGTGATTTTGAAGCTGTGAGTCTTATTGCCGAGAAGGTTAAACGTGTTCAGGTAGCCGGATTAGCCCGGGCTGGCGCGAAGGATATTGAAGCTGCCGCAAGAGCCCTTGAAAAGGCGGTGAATCCCCGGATACATACGTTTATCTCCAGCTCGGATATTCATATTGAGTATCAGCTGAAAAAGACCCGGGATGAAGTTCTCCGGATTGCAGTGGATGCGGTTAAGCTCGCTTCTACATTTACAAAAAATGTGGAATTTTCCGCAATGGATGCGACCAGAAGTGATAGAAAATATCTTGCAGATATGGTGCATGCTGTAATTGAAGCGGGCGCTAAGACTGTAAATATTCCCGATACAGTTGGTTACACCATCCCCGATGAATACTACAGTCTTATAAGATATCTTTTTGATAATGTTAAGAATATAGACCAGGCGATCATTGCAGTACATTGTCATAACGACCTTGGGCTTGCAGTTGCCAATTCAATTTCAGCAATTCAGGCTGGAGCGCGTCAGGTTGAGTGTACAGTAAATGGAATAGGTGAGAGAGCCGGAAATACTGCCATGGAAGAACTTGTTATGGCTATTAAAACCAGAAGTGATATACTTAATGTTTATACAGATATAAATACAAAGCTGATTATTCCATCGAGTAAGCTGCTTTCAAATATTACCGGTGTGGCTGTTCAGCCGAACAAGGCCATTGTCGGTGATAATGCCTTTGCGCATGAGTCGGGGATTCATCAGGATGGAGTACTTAAACACGCCCAGACTTATGAAATAATGCGGCCGGAAGATGTGGGGATTTCTAAATCTAAACTGGTTCTCGGTAAACATTCGGGAAGACACGCTGTACTTGATCGTCTAAAGGAACTCGGTTATGAGCTTAAGCAGGATGAGCTAGATTCATTCTTTATAAGGTTTAAATGTATTGCAGACAGAAAGAAGGAGATTTTCGAAGAGGATCTTATTGCAATCATCGGTGAAGTTCTTCATAAGATGGATCATAAATGGAGATATACTGTTTCCAATGTTCAGATCTCAACAGGTTTATTCTCTCCGCCAATGGCGCTTGTTAATCTTAAAGATCATGAGAATAACAGCGAAGAGGTCTTTGAGGTTGCCAACGGAAATGGCGGAGTTGATGCCGGAGTAAATGCTGTTAAAAAAATAACAGGTACTAAGGCATATATTAAAGCTTTCAACCTTGTTGCTATCACTGGCGGATCAGACGCGCTATGTGAGGTTTCTGTCACTGCGGAAGAGGAGTACAACGGAGCAATACTTAAAGTTTTCGGTAACGGAATGAGCATAGATATTTCAGTCGCAGGAATTTTCTCTTTTGTCGATGCAATTAATAAACTGGAAAATATGAAGAAAGCCGGAGTAAGAAAAGTCTCAATGACCGGGGAAGGGGTTTAGGCGAGACACTTTACATTATAGACGTTGACATTCTGTATCAAAGCCCCCGCACTCCCGGAGGGGGCAAAGCCGGATAATGATATTATAATGCTTCATCAAACACAATACATCCTTGCCCCCTCCGGGGGTGCGGGGGCTGGGGAGTGTGATGGTTATTGAAGTATTATATTAACAGTAACTCAATATCTCCTCATTCTCGATGTATCTTACTCCCGGATGATTGAGTATTGCCGCTTCTGCCATTGCGCTTGCGATTTTATCTACATCGACTGAACGGTATTTTTTAAATCTGCAGATGAGCAGCGGATTGATGATGCTCATTACTTTTCTCGCCGCTTCTTCGCCCGGTCTGGATTCGATTCTCGGTCCTTCAAGGAGTGACGGTCTTACTATTGTAAGGCTCTTAAATCCGAGATTTATAATCGCATCTTCAAGTTCCCCTTTTACTCTGTTGTAGAATACCGATGATTTGCTGTTTGCTCCGAGTGCTGATAAAAGTATGAATTTCTCTACGCCCTGCTCTTTGCATGCTTCGGCAAACATCAGATTGTAGTGATAATCAACTCTGTAGAAATTTTCCCGTGAACCGGCGTTCTTTATAGTCGTACCGAGACATGTGAACGCGGTATCTGCTTTAAATTTTTTGTAATGTATCATGTCAAAATCAGTCGGTATGTATGTCAGACCGATTTGGATTTCATCGGGAAAGTTTCGAACAAGGCATGTGATTTCGCTGAATTCATCTTTTGCAAGAAGTTCTAAAGCCAGGGTACTCCCTGTGAGTCCCGTTGCTCCGGCTATTACTGCTTTCATATTGTTTCCTTTAATTAAGTTATTTGCTTTTACGCGTAAATATTAAAACCCGTTCCTTTCAGGAGTGAGAGGCTTCCATTTTCGATTTTTTTTCTGTCAGAGTATATCTGGTTTCTTGCTTCAAATTCCATTGCGACTGCAGCGTTAAGGGCCTGAAAATCCTGTGATGATGGTTCGCCCGGCGCCATTGAAGCTTTTTTCAGTGCTTCAGCCTTAGATAGAGCTTCTTCGGGAGTTCTTGAATTTCCAGTGGTAAGTGTAACCTTTCCGCCGGTTGCGTATGCTTTGCCGTCAGGGCCGATGGTATAATCAAACTGAGCTGGGCCGATTTTTATCAGCTCCGGATTTGTACTATGGGCAGATTCGTGAGTGCGTACTTCTTTATCGCGGCTTTTCAGCTGTTCGATTGCTTTCTGTTTGTTTGAATCGGGTGAATCGGTATTCTGTTTTTTGGCAACAAGTACCTGATTGCCCGATAGTTTGCTTATTATCCGACTATCTGCTGAAATCATAAATTTCCTCAATTATCATTATCGGATATTCCGGAATAAATCTTTAGTAAAAGAATTGTGTAATAAAATTATTTATTCTCTGTTACACTATGCCCTTTTCTATTCATTGAAATAACTGCACCTATTGCAGCGACAACAGCACCGGCCATTATTGCTGTGTGATATCCGTGAAGAAATGCAGCAGTTGTCTGAAGAGCCGTGGGGTTTGATATATCCTGAAGAAAACCTATTCTCCGGTTGTCAAAGATTGAAACGGCTGCTGCTGTTCCCGTAACCATCCCGAAGTTTCTCATGAGCGCATTGATTCCGCCGGCAATACCCATTTTCTCACGGGGGACAGAGCTTATCACACTGTTGTTGTTGGGTGACTGAAACAGTCCGCTCCCCAATCCCATAAAAGCCTGAAGTAGAGCAATATATAAAATTGAAGTATCACCGGTGATATAGCTCATTACTGCAAGACCTGCCGAGGTGATACTTAATCCTATCGTTGTAAGATATACCGGACTTATTTTTTCGGAAAGATATCCGCTTAGCGGTGCCGTTATACCCATAACAAGAGGGAATGGTGTGATTATAAGTCCAACCTGTGAAGGTGTTAACTCTTTTATGTTTATGAGAAAAAATGGAAGAAGTATTACATTGCTGAACATCGCAATAAAGGAGAGGAGCCCTGAAATATTACCGACTAGAAAAGGCTGGTTTCTGAACATTGAGAGATCCAGCATTGGATGTTTTACTTTCATTTCTACTGAAAAAAACAGTATAAACGATACTATACAGATGGAAATTCCAGTGAATACCTGTATTGATTGCCAGCCCCATTTCCCTCCATGGCTTAACACAAGGAGTATGCTGATTATTGATATTGCAAAAAATAATGATCCCGCAAAATCAAATGTCTCATCTTTATGAATTCCCTTAGGAAGGAGCACTCTCCCCATGGTGAACGCGATGATTCCTATGGGGATATTAATTAAAAAAATAGAATGCCATCCGAAGATTCCTACAAGCAGACCTCCTAGAGCCGGGCCGGTAACTGAACCGAGGGCAACAACTGTTCCTATTGCTCCAAGCGCTCTTCCCCGCTCTTTAACGGAGAATGTCATAGCTATTATGGCCGGTCCGTTTGACATCATCATCGATGCTCCAACTGCCTGAACTATCCGTGATACGATAAGCATTATTATTGATGAAGAGAATGCGCATGCGACAGAACTTATTGTAAATAATGCTACACCTGATGTAAGTATTCTTCTCTGTCCGTACATATCACCTGCACGTCCGAAAATTGGAAGAAGGCTTGATATTGTTAAAAGATATGCGGTAACTATCCATTGCGATATATGAATGTCTGTTCCCATAATTTTTGTCATTACAGGTAATGCCACATTTACTATACTTGCGTCGAGTGTGCCCATAAATGTACCCATGGCAACAACCGAGAATATTATCCATGGATTACGTGGTGAGTCGATTTCATTTTGTGGTTTCATTTTAAAAATTCCGGGTTTTTATTTTTATGTGCTGATTTATTCAAATCATGTCAAACCTGTTATCTCCGAATCATCCGTTTATATTACAGGCTGTAAAATATGATACATTAAATAATCCTTTAAGAATAATTAAACCTGAAAATAGTCGACCCGTGCTTTCAGCCGGTCCGCCATCCCTGCGATCTCCTCGGCGTTTGCTGTCATCTCCTCTGCTCCGGATGCTGTGGTCTGTGTTATATTGCTAATATCTGCTATGGATTTTGCAATCTCTTCGGTTGCAATTTTCTGCTCTTCTGATGAATGCTTGATTTCGTCAGAGCGCTGCTTTACCTGCATCATTTCGCTGTTTGCTTTTTCGTTTATTCCAACCTGCTCGGTCATTGCATCACTTATTGAATGCATCATGGTGCTGATATCGCCGACTCCATCTATTATAACGCTGATAATCTCAACGGTACTCTTTACATTTATAAGTCCATTCTTAATTTCCACATCGTTTGCTTTTATCAGCCGGTCAATGTCTTTAATACTGGTTGCCGTCTGATCTGCGAGTTTGGATATTTCATCGGCAACAACAGCAAATCCTCTTCCGGAGTCTCCAGCCCGTGCAGCTTCTATAGCGGCGTTAAGAGAGAGAAGATTTATTTTATCAGAAATATCGTTTATAATCTGGACGATATTTGTAACTTCACCGGAACTCTCTCCGATTTTCTGAATACTGTTATCCATGCTGTTAAGAGATGTCTCACCTGATTTTGCTTTGTCCGCTATCGTTTCAGATTGTTTAAGCGTACTGTTGATCTGAGTTTTCATGTTCTGAACATTGTTGTTGAGATTTTCGCGGATAGCAACAAGATCATTAAGACGAGCAGCCTGCTGCTGAGCGCTGACAGATACACCATCCATCCCGGCCGAAATTTCTTCGATTGTGGCAGTGACCTCCTCGGAAGATGCCGCCTGACTCTGAGCATTTTCTGAGAATGAAAGAGCTGTTGATGCGAGCTCTTCAGATGATGATGCAAGCTGTGCCGACATATCCAGAATTTCGTTTACAACGCCTCTTATCTGTTCAATAAAACTATTGAAAGATCTGGCTAGCAGTCCGAATTCATCATTTCGACTGTCATCAATGGAGGTAGTAAGGTCACCCTTTGAAACTTTGTCGAATCCTGTGCTGAAAAGTCGGAATGAGTTCATAATGCTTCTGATAATAACTATGCTTAAAATTGCTGAAATTGAAATGGCTGCAAGAATTATCAGAATCTTAATAAGTGCTGATATTTCCTGAAATATTTCCAGTTCAGATTCGTAGGCTTCCATTAGTGTGGTTATCTCTGCAATATAGCTGTTGAAAATATACTGCAGTTTCTCTACATTCGGTTTTGTAGCTGATTTGTAAATAGAGAGAGCTTCACTTGTACTATCTGCGTTCTTTATGTTGACGGCAGATGTATGGAGTTTTGTGTGATAATCCTCCATATCATCAATTAGTTTTTTTCTGGATTGATCAAGAGATGAGTAGCCATCGCTTTTTTTGTAATTGTAATACCATTGCCCGAAGGCGCATTTAGTCGGATCGGTCTGGCCCTGAAATTCATTTTTTTCAATTATTGTTTCCAGAAGCTGATTCATCCAGACTATGTGGTCTATCAGTCTGCTTTTCAGCAGTATAGTTTCATTGTGCAATTCAATTGTATCTGTAGTCAGGTTGGATGTTTTATTCTCTATATAAAAAGTTGAGACTCCATCGATGAGCACAAGTGAGATAATAGTTATAAAAACCGCTAATAATTTCTGTTTAATGGATAGTTTGCGCATAAGATTCTCCGATAAAAGTGTATATTTTGTTAATTTGAAACATATTTTGCCATAAGCCGTTGGGATGAATAGTAAAAAAAATTAACATAATTAAATATAAGTTAAAAAAGCAATAAACCGGTTTCATCTGAAATAATATACTCTGGATTATCTCCGCCGCGCCGGGGAGCGGTTTTACTACTGATTTTCGAGTAGTCACCCTTAAATTTTAAAAAAAAACAAAAATATTCCTTGCCAGAATAGAGTATTACAAAGCATTAGTATTATTTACAATTGTATGAAGTTATAATCCGGTATCACCTGATATACGGGTTGTGCAGTATTCCTGCAGAGTGATAATCGAAATTTAATATTTTTTATGGGGTAATTTGATGTCTATTGAGAAAATTTTCTGCGCTAACTGCAGTAATTGTCTGGTGGTAAGTCAGTCTGATAATGGTTCTGACCGGTATTCACTAAGAGTAAAATGCAGCAAAAAGCAGTGGAACAAAAAATCCGGTGAAGAGAAATTTCATAAGTACTTTACTGCGGCAAGACGTACTATGGATGAGTGTGAGTATTATGAAGAAACAGGTGATCTCTTCCCTTATATCAAAAATCTGAGAAAAGAACTTCCGATTAAGGATGAGTTATATTCATCGAATTCGCATTAATTCATGTCGGCAGTAATTGCCGTTCATGGGTTTTATAATACCCGCAATTTTATTAAAAAAAAGGTTTGTCCGAAATTTTTCCGGCAAACCTTTTTTTATAAGTCGAATCTCTACTGTATTTCTGTCCGGATTAGGATTGATATGATTAAATGATTTTCAGGATTTATAGCAGTTAACGATTAAATTAGAACTTGTCATCGTATATTGATTTATATAAAAAATGAGATTTCTCACCGGAAGTACTGAAGGAGGTTCGAAATGACAGAAGAATTTACACTTGTCATTTCGAATGTATGTGAGAAATCTTAAATTTAATGCAAGAATGAGATTTCTCAGTCGCTATCGCTTCTACGAAATGTCAAATTTTGTACTATTTAATTCGTTAAATGCTATAGTGTAAGTTAACACTTTGTAAATCATGGGAATCCTTTAATTCTGAAAATCCTAATCCAGACAAAAAAGTACCGAATCACAAAAACCCTCTCCTCAAGGGGAGGGTGCGCAGAGCGCGGGTGGGGTCTGTGCAATTCTTTATTTGAATTTGAGATGGCTCAGATTAAACTCCCAGTTAATTCTTACATCTTCATTAACATCGATTATCTGAATTGTAATTTCCGGATCATCATCGTCCCAGTCAATAGTAATGAGCCCGAAATTGTTCTCCATGATCGGGCCGGCTATGCGGTTGAAATTCGGCGTTGAGAATGGCCATGTGGATGTAATTCCACTGGAAGTTATATCGTATATCTTATATAAATATTCCTCTTCAATCATGGATATCTCTCCGTAATGCACATCCCCCGAAATAAAAATAACACCCTCTGCCCTGGTGCTTTTTAAAAGATTCAGCATACGCTTCTGTTCATGGGGGAAGTTTGCCCATGACTCGTAGCCGTTATAGCTGACACCGAATTGTGTGCTTGATGCAATAATCCGCAGATCTGCCGGAAGTCTAAGCTGTTTCTGAAGCCAGGCCCATTGTTTCTCTCCAAGCATTGTCGGCTTTTCCCTTTTGAGGGGGGAGTAGTCCAGTCTGTATTCGTATCCGGGGATCCAGGCTTTTTCTCCTTTATACGGGATAAGTCTGTCGCGGAATGTTCTCATGTCGAGCATTATGATCTGCACTTTATGTTTCCCGTCGCTGAAGATTTTGCTGTAATAAATACCTTTTCGTTTTAAAATTTCTTTCTCCGGTACACCAAAGAAATTTAGAAATATCTGTTTTGATTTTTCTTTAAACAGGTAATCATTACCAGAGTCGTTACATCCGTAATCGTGGTCATCCCATGTGGCAAGAAGATCAGTAGTATTTTTAAGTCTTATAAATTCCGGTTTACTCCCCAGTTTGCTGTAGCAGCCGGGGAGGTCTTTAATCCGGTATGAGTCGTTGTAGATATTATCACCCAGGTATATAAAAAGATCAGGTTTTATATCTGATATCATATCGAGCAAAGGTTGAGGTTCATTCTGGTGCGCGTCTGCGCCGAAAGCAATTGTATTCAACCGCTTGTCTGTGTCTATCCGCATAAATTTATACGAGGGAGCTGGTAGTGATACTGCTGCGATGGTAAGAGTAATTATCATTTTTTTATAAGCTGATAATTTATCAGCCCGAAGTGTCAGCTTTTTAATATAGTCTGAAACGCAAGTAGTAATACTATCTATTTTGAATATTAATATGTATAAATTTATTTTCAGCAATGCTTGTTACCGTCTTATGTTTGTATTTGTTATTTTAAATCCGGGTATATATCGGATACTACCAGGAAGACATCATGATCTATTTCTGATTTAATAATTTTTTAATCTTTAGTTGAAATTTGTTAAAAACAATTTGTCAGATGCAAGTCTTTTATGTTATATGTCAGGTTATAGTTCAAGTAAATTTTAGAGTGTCTGTTAATATCTGCGGGTTGCATGCAAATTCCCCTTCTGATTTAGCCCTCACTCTTATCTTAAATAAAAGGAGAATATATAATGAATGATCATTTGAAAAAATTTCCCGACGATAAAGGCTATTTCGGAGAGTACGGCGGTTCATTTATTCCGCCCGAGCTTCAAAAAGAGATGGATAAAATTACTGATGCATATTATTCTATCAGCAAATCCCACGATTTTATCTCGGAGCTTAGAAGTATCCGCAAGCATTTTCAAGGGCGTCCTACTCCAACCTATTTCTGTAAAAATCTTTCTAATAAAATCGGCGGCCGGATTTATCTCAAACGTGAAGATCTGAATCATACCGGAGCGCATAAGCTTAACCACTGTATGGGGGAGGCTCTCCTTGCTAAATATCTTGGAAAGAAAAAAGTAATAGCTGAAACCGGTGCAGGACAGCATGGAGTTGCCCTTGCAACTGCAGCTGCCTACTTCGGACTTGAGTGCGAAATCCACATGGGGGAGGTTGACATTGTAAAGGAACATCCGAATGTTATAAGGATGAAACTTCTCGGAGCAACTCTTATTCCGGTTTCTCATGGCTTGAAGACATTGAAAGAGGCAGTTGACTCAGCTTTTGAAGCTTATCTTAAAGATCCCGATACTGCCATGTACTGCATCGGTTCGGTTGTGGGGCCTCATCCGTTCCCCATGATGGTTCGTGATTTTCAGCACGTAGTGGGGCTGGAGGCTCGTGAACAGTTTATAGAGATGACCGGAGAGCTTCCTGATACTATTACAGCATGCGTTGGCGGCGGTTCGAATGCCATGGGTCTTTTTTCTGCGTTTCTTCAGGATGAAAATGTAAGGATTATCGGCGTTGAGCCATCAGGCCGTTCTCTTAAAATAGGGGATCATGCTGCCAGTCTTTCATATGGTAAAGCCGGTGTTCTTCACGGATTCAGAAGCTATCTCCTTCAGGATGATAAGGGTGAACCTCTGCCGGTTTATTCAATAGCAAGCGGTCTTGATTACCCCGGTTCCGGTCCTGAGCACTGTATGCTGAAAGATACCGGACGTGTAGAGTATACAACAGCAAACGATGAGGAGTGTCTTGACGCTTTTTATACACTTTCAAAAGTCGAGGGAATTATTCCTGCTCTTGAAAGCGCGCATGCTGTTGCTTTTGCCATGAAGTATGCAAAAGAGAATCCCCGCAAGTCGATTCTTGTAAATCTTTCAGGACGTGGAGATAAAGATATAGATTTCGTAGTGGATAATTACGGATATAAATAGGCTGAAGACGGAGACAGAAAGCCATCAGTTTATGAGTAAATACAAAGATTCAATATTATTTCATCCTGCGTGAAGTTTGTACAGCATCCGGTGTAAGCTGTATATTGAGATTGCAGGTATCTTAAATTAAAGGTGACAGATAATGGTAATCCCGGATTTAAGCAGTTTTCATCAGTTTGATATTATTCTTGTCTGCGGACTGCCGGGTGCGGGTAAGTCTCATTTTTCCCGGAAGGAGTTTGCGGATAAGGGCCGCAAAAGAGTAAACAGAAAAGAGATAAGACGTCTCCTGTACGAGATGACAAACTTCGGAGAGAGATGGTCCGAACAGGATTTCTCCTCTGTTGACGAGCATCTGGTTAAACATACCGAGCGTAAAATTATTGAGCATCTTCTCGGCAGCGGTGAAAAAATTCTGGTTGATAACACAAGCGTAACTGCAGATTCTCGAAAACTTTATGCACAGATCGCCGATCGCATGAATAAAACGGCAGGTGTTATATACCTTGATACACCTGCTTCGATATGTCTTGAAAGAAACCGCCACATCGATGATCCGGCTCCGGAGAGTATTATTTCAAAACTGGCGGCATCAAAATCTCTTCCGGTTAAAAGTGAAGGTTTTAAGGGGATTATTATAATTGATAATTACTGATATTAATATTTTTTTATTCATGTATTGGGTTAATATTTGTTATATTTTAGACCATAAGCAGGTTGCTTAATTTCCAAGTTCAGCACTTGCCTGTGGATTATTTTTACGTCTCCCCGTGCTGCGGGTTTTGAGAATTCTTAACATATCCGGTTCATGAATGTTAAGAATCATATGATTGCGGTAAAGTTATATAAACTCAAACAGGAGTTTGTTATGAAATTATTGAAATTAATTTTAATCTTAACGGCATTGACTTTAATATTTTCATGCGGTAATGATGATACAGAAAATACTCGCCGCTCATTTTATATGGGGTTTACCCCATGGCCTTATGCGGCAACTGCCCTGGCTGTAACGGATGTTTATTCATTCATAAATGCCGAGGGTGATATCGTGGCGCATCACTTTCGGCAGGGTATACCCTTTACCGCTTCCGCTACTCTTGATTTTAATACGTATGATGCAGCTGTTAAAAATGAAATAAATGACAGAATAGCTAAAACTGCATCAGGTAAAGTTATATACCTTGCAATCGATTCTCTGAATGGAGCTAGAAATGATCTCGCAGATTTGTGGGGTTCATCTTCAAATATGACGCGTCCGGCACCATGGGATATGCGGAGTTTTGATGATGCTGAAGTTATTACTGCATATGTCAATTTTTCAATTGCTGTTATTGAAAAATTCAGAACTGAATACGGGACTCTTCCGGCATATTTTAATTACGCAACGGAAATAAGTGAGCTGATGATAAATGATCCTGTAAAATTCACCAAGTTTATAACTTTTGCTCAATATGTCTACTCCAGTATTAAAACAGCCTATCCATCGATAAAGCTGATGGTCTCCATCGCATTAAAAACACCCGGCAGTGCAGATATGGTAATAGCTAAAAACGGGTTTGCTCAGATAAAAGATTATGTCGATGTAGCGGGTATCAGTACTTATGGATATGCCTTTTATTCCCATGCGGATAAAGGTAATCCGGATAACCTCCCGGCCGACTGGCTGACACAGATAAAAACAATCGCGCCGGGTAAACCCTATGGAGTTACGGAGACTGGATGGATTGCAGAGAATCTCAGTATCCCTGCATACTCTCTTAATGTAACCGGTACTGAAAATTATCAGATTAATTATATGAATAAACTCCTTAATGAATGCAATAGTGAGTTAAGTGCGGAGATGATAATCTGGTTTACTTCGCACGATTACGATACTTTGTGGATTGATACTCTGGGGAGTGATAATCTTTCTAAAGTATGGAAGGATACGGGTCTTGTGAATGAGGCTTTTGTTGAAAGAAGCGCCCTGTCTATATGGCGCAGCTGGATGCGCAGAGACCGGTAGCGAATGTGGCGATTTTTATTTTATAATACTTTTTCCTCTTGTTACAATCGGTACCCGCCACCATTTATCTGATTGACAAAATGACAAATACAGCATATATTCAATGTATTATTTTTGAAACGAACCTTCTTTTTTAAGCTTTTTAATTACTCCCATGCCCGGAATGTTTTATTTATAAACAATGTTTTTCATTTTTAAATTAAGGGTGTTAACAATATGATCAGTCAGGTAAAGTCAAAAAGAGTGCTGTCATTTCTCGCACGATTTGTATTCCCCACAATTGTGACCATTGCGCTTTTTTTAACCGCATTTTTTTCTATCATCATCCCGGCAATTGAAAAAAACAGCCTCGATAGAAAGCGGGAGATGATCCGCGAGCTTACAACCTCCGCCTGGAATATTTTCGCCAAGCTTGACAATGATGCGAAGAAGGGGCTCCTCACTAAAGAACAGGCTCAGCGTCAGGCCATTGATCAGATTAAAAACCTTCATTACGGCCGTGAGATGAAAGACTACTTCTGGATTAACGATATGCACCCGCGTATGGTCGTTCATCCGTACCGCACTGATCTGGACGGTAAGGATCTGTCAACGTATACCGACTCCGAAGGGAAACGTATTTTTATTGAAATGGTAAAGCTCGTGGAGAGTGAAGGTGACGGGTATGTTGAATATATGTGGCAATGGAAGGATGAAAAGTCACTTATTCTCCCTAAAATTTCATATGTAAAAGGTTTTACTCCCTGGGGCTGGATCATCGGTACGGGGATTTACATCGATGATGTAAAAGCTGAAATTAAGTCTATTACCGGTGATCTGATTAAAATCTCTCTTTTTATTCTGCTTATAATTATCCTGATTCTTGTATTTATTGCGGAACAGAGCTACAGGGCGCTGCAGGAGCAGCAGGCTGCCGAGAGCGCTCTCCGTGAGTCTGAGGAGAAGTATAGAACACTTGTCGAGTCCGCTGCAGAGGGTATGTTTATGGCTCTTGAGGGGAAGTTTATGTATGTAAACCAGACTATTGCAGATATGCTCGGATACTCCAAAGATGAACTCTCCGACATGCAGGCTGAAGATATATTTTACGAACTTAACGAGTTTTCCGGTAATGAATATATTCCCGATCTTCTTGACGGCAGGTCAGTCCCTGAAAGATTTGAAACGCGTCTTAAAACAAAAACAGGATCAATATGCGATGTTACCCTATCTGCAACCCAGATATCACTAGGCGGAAAGATCGGATTTATGGCGGTCGTGTCGGATATAACAAACAGAAAAAAAGCTGAAGACGAGCTCGGCGCAAGTGAAGAGAAGTTCAGGACAATGGCAAATAATCTGAATGTCGGTTTTTTCAGAATGACCACTGATAAAAATCCCCGGTTTATTGAGGCCAATCCCGCTCTTGCTGAATTGCTGGGGTACGAATCAAGGGAGAGTCTTTTAGATGTACCTGTTCTTAATTTTTATGTAAATCAGGATGAATACAACCGTCTTGCTCCTCAGGCAGGAGAGATCGGACTTAAGCGTGAAGTAGTTAAGTTCCGGAGAAAAGACGGTTCTGTGTTCAACGCGTCTATCTGGGGAGTGCGAATAAATGAAGGGGAGGGGCATATCCGGTATTTTGACGGAATCATGGAGGATATTACTGAAGTTATCGAAAGGGAGAGGGAGAGCAGAAAACTTCTTTCAGCGATGCAGTCAACTCTGATGTATTTCAATCAGCAGCTTGATCATTTAAAAATCAGATCTCTGACAAGATGTTCTCCGGAACTCTCTATCCGGGATGTGGTGCGTCTTATGGATGAGCAGCATACCGATATAGTTCTTGTCCTTGATAAAGCAGGTGGTGACGTTGGAACAGTAACAGATTACGACCTGAGAAAGGTCCTGGCAAATCCCGGCGACGGTTCGGGGAGTCCTGTATCCGAAATAATGTCCCGGAAGGTAATGACTCTTCCCGACCGATCTTCGGTATTTGAAGCATGGATTTTAATGACTCATAACAGTGTTTCACATCTTTTTGTTACAAACATCGTAGGAGAGATAACCGGTGTATTACACGGTAAAGATATCCTTGCGATACAGCACTATTCTCCATCAGTTTTATTATGGGAAATCCAAAGTGCTGTCACTCATGAAGATATAGCCGTGGCGAATAAAATACTCCCTTATCTCATTACTACGCTTATCGATAGCGGAGCAAAACCTCAGAATATTAATCATCTTACAACCATGGTAAGCGATACAATTGTTAAAAAGTTCATTGAATTTGCGATAGATCAGATGGGCCCTCCTCCTGTTAAATTTTCTTTTGTCGTGTTCGGAAGCGAAGGGAGGGAGGAGCAGACACTCCGGACAGATCAGGATAACGCGATAATATATGAAGACCCTTCCCCGGAGAATGAAAAAACTGTTGCTGAGTATTTTCTCTTAATGGGCGAAAAGGTTTGTACATGGCTTGACGATGCGGGATACACATTTTGCGATGGTAAGATAATGGCAATG
>JBBRFT010000062.1:0-15851 GCA_038241375.1 Spirochaetota bacterium | reverse complement strand
CTGGAGGGTTTAGGGGCTGTACAAAAAAATGTGAAGTTGTTAGCCCCGGGGTGAGTTAAAAATTCGGACACAAGTCAGCTCCAGCCGAAAAGCGAGCCTTATTGATAGACTACGCCGTTATACTAACCGTTGGGAAAAATGCATATGGAAGCACTGAGGAACCTCTTCTCTCCACATCTTTTGATAGGGTAAACTCACCTTTCATAAGTTCATTGATATTGCCGCTGATCATACAGTCTTTAACGCGTCCCTTGATTTTCCCATTCTCTACAAGATATGCAAGATCCATATTTGCCGAGAAATCCCCTGTAATTGTATTAGACTGGCCAAGACCGATGAACTGCTCAGCAACGATACCTCTGTCAATTCCCGATATTATCTCTTCGAATGATTTTTCCCCCGGCTCTACTGCAATTCCATGGAACGACGGTGACGGAAGAGATGAATATCCGCGCGATGCATTCCCGGTGGGTGCAAGCCCCAGTCTCTCGGCATATTTTAAATCGTTTATGAAAGTTTCGACAACACCGTTTCTTATGAGAAAGTTTTTCGCAACTGCCACACCCTCACCGTCAAAAGGAACATTAAAGGGAGATCCTTCCAGATATGGATTATCTGTCATTGTAAAAGATTCACTGAAAAGCTTCTCCCCTTTCTTCCCCGCAACCGGAGAGACACCCTTCCATACCGATACACCGCTGAAACCCGATGCGATGAATCCGATCAATCTTCCGAATGCCTGCGGCGGAAATATTACAGGATAGAGTCCCGAATCTATTTTTTCTACAGTGAGGGCTTTCTCTATTTTATCGAGCATCACATCTTTGAGCTGAGAACAGTCAACCGGTTTAAGCTCGGACCTGCTCTCCCATGTTTCGATTCTTGTACCATCCGGCATAATATATGAGCATGAAACTGAAAGTCCGTAATAGGACTCACGGTACGATACGTCTACTCCCCGTGAATTGATCAGGCGAACAGTTCCCGTTGATGAAGAGATCCCCATATCGACATTTATCGAAGGATAGACCGATTTTATATCCTCTATCATTTTTTCAGCACAATTAATTTCATGGGATATATTAAATTTAGAAATACCATCATCATATGGTTCAAACGTCACCGTTGTGTTTTCAGGAAGAGTAAAATTCTCCTCATCACCGTAACTGCACATGGCAAGAGCCCGCTTTGCCGTATCTGCAATATTATCCAATTCGTTGGTGTATGAAAATCCCGTTCTGCTATCTTTATTTATTCTAACCCCGAAACCTGAGTTTTCACTTTCAGAGAGAGAGTAGAGTCTGTTGTTCTTAAAACTTACCGGTGTGCTTTTACCAGAAACATAAACAGCATCGTACCAGCCGCTCCCCTTCGGGATTACTTTTTCTATAAGCTCTCTCATTTTTTTCCTCCGATAAGGATATCTTTAATCTTCATGTGAGGCCCGCCGAATGACACAGGCAGAGGACTCTGCCCCCCTTTACCGCACCCGCCAAGTCCGCCGAACATCTCACAGTCATTCCCTATCATTGAAATATTTTTGAGAGTGTTAAACACATTCCCCGATAGAACAATATCACGATACATCTTTCCCTGTTTTCCATTCTTCACCTCGTAGCCGTAAGCAGCAGTGAAAGTAAACATCTCCAGATTAGTCTGACCTCCGATTACGTCAACACAGTAGAGTCCATCATCCATTGAACTGAAGATATCCTCCTTCGTGGAGTCTCCGTTTTCGATATATGTGTTTGTCATCCGAACTATGGGTTGTCTCATTACACTGATAGCCCTTCCATTTCCCGTAACGTCTTCATCCATCCTGCCGGCAGTTTCGCGTGAATGAAGTCTTCCGGAAAGAAGACCGTCTTTAATAAGTGAAGTTTTACGCGGAGCAATCCCCTCATCATCAAATGGGATGTAACCGGCACCAGGCATTGTTCCGTCATCATAAACATTAAGTTCAGGTGAACCGAACTCTCTGCCAAGGACCATTACATCCTTCATCCGCGGATTTTCATAAACAAAGTCAGCTTCGGACATATGCCCAAAGGCTTCATGTATAAATACACCGCAAAGTTTCGGATCTATTATTATATCGTAAGTTCCGCCGGGAACAGGTTCCGCATCGAGCATGTCAACGGCAGTCTTAACAACAGCCTCGGCAAGATGATCTTTATTTTCAACAATCTCAAATCCTCCGAATCCGGAAATTGATTCGTGAAACGGCTGAATGACGCTCCCCCGCTTCGCGATAGAAGCAAGCGATATCCCGCAGTAAAGTTTATCATAAGAGAGAAAACTCCCCTCTGAATTCATAAATGTATAGTTAGTATTAACATCTCGGTATCCTGCCCTAGTAGTCTGAACAGATTCCGAATCGCGCAGAATGTCGTTATATCTCTTAAGTAACGTGTACTTCTCATCAGGAGTGACATCCATAAAGTTCCGTCCGAAAGATGTCTTATACTCTCCGCTAACGGGTGTTCCCCGCGCAATGACGCTCTTCTCAACGGGCGAAACAATTGATGCAGAGTTCAGCGCTCCATTGAAGAACCGCTCCAGCATGGAGATATCATTAAATGTCGAAAATCCCCATGATCCGTTCTTTAAAACTCTCACCGACCCGGCAACAGACTCGCCGATGGTAAAAGAATCGACATTCTCTCCGGATAGAGAAATACCTGTCCCCACACTTGAAGACAATCTTATTTCGGCGTAATCACAGGATGACGACTCAAGAATCTTTCTCCCCCTCTCCACCGCTTCTGAATATTTACTGTTCATAATTATATAACTCCATTTGATTGCTTTTATGTAAAACCAGGAATCCCCCGTTTCGCTTCGCTCAACATCCCCCTTGATAAAGGGGGTTATAAAGCTGATTGATGGATCTAATCGTTCACCAAATTACAAGCCCCCCAAACCCCCCGGAGGTGGGCTTGAAGATATTATTATCGAATTCTTCTATAAAAGCCACTATCGTTTATCAACATCTTCTTTTAAGTCCCCCACCGGGGGATTTAGGGGGCTACATAAAAAGGTGCCGAAATATTTCACATCACTGATAAATTATCAGCCCAGGTTCGGGGTAAAGATTCAGAACCTGAACCGGAGTCATTAGAGGATTGTCATAGTGTACTCCCGATTTGCTGGAGTAATAATACCAGAGCTTAAATCCTTTATAAGGTATATTGATGGCTTTAGCGTTACGGCTGTGCGTACTTAATTTAGCTTCGGGGCGTCCCCAGCCAGAAGTAGCATGCACAAGGATTACCGGATCGTATACAGACTTTACATCCTGTATATCTCTTATCATTTTACTCTGGAACTGATGCACAACTAGCTGTCTTTTCCCCGGAATATTATTGGCAGCCATATAATCTTTTATCTTCTGTTGTGCCGCGTTAAGCTCTTTACCTGTAACATAACCGACCTCTCTCATAGGGCGAGTTGTTCTCCACTCCGGATCGAGGGCGAGATGAACATTCGGGTATTTCAGGAATGGAAGAATCTGATCAAGAGCCTGTTCTATTGTGTACTTACCTATCTGGTGATCAAGGTAAACAAGAAAACCTTTTGAAAGTGCATACTGTATGTATGATTCAACCAGTTTTCTATCAATTATATTTATCTCGCCTGCAGGCTGACATGTTCCGTAAATAAGATAAAATGCCGGAACTATTCCCTTCCCACCATTAGCATTATCATAATTTCGAGCTTCTTCTTTCAGCATCATGGAAAGTTCAGGTATGGAGTGACGCCCCACTATCCCCATAATTTTTGACTTCGGATGACCATAATATGCAAGGATATGATTATTCTCGAAAAGGGATGGCGATGCATACATTTTATTCAGAAGTCTACTATAAATAGCGGCGGCAGTTGTACTCTTTTCTGCCCATTTTTCTGATAGATCCAGCGCTCTCTTAAAGTAGGAGTATGAATAGTCAGAGTTCAGAATATTACCAGGTATAAAAACAGCCAGAAATATTATTGTCCCGATTATGCGTCTTTTTATTTTCATGGAATGTCCTCAGCAGGTAATATTTAATTATCGGAAACAGCTCATTACTTCCGGTACAATGATTTTCATATTATAAATTAATTTTCGATGTTAAATTATACATCATCTATAAAAAACAATGAATTTAAGAAAATAAATCAGGGGGGAGTTTGGTCAAACAATATAACCTGAGGTTGAGAAAAAATCAGACTACTCATAAATCTTAAGCTCTTTGACTAATTTTGCAATATTATTAAACTCACCCCCGAACCCCTCTCTTTGGAAAGAAAGAGAGGTGAGTTAGAAATTTAATTCTGTTTTTCAGCAATAAACTTCTTTTTACGAAGCCCCTCTATTTTTTATCAAAGAGAGGGGAGCGGCAGTAGCCGAGGGTGAGTTTAATGAGTTTTAATGAAAATTTTGAAAAAAAGACTCTTTTTTTTAACAAAAAATAAAAAAAGGTGATAATAAATCAAAACCTACCGATACTATAGTATAGACATTGAACAAGGAGGTTCTGGTCATGAATATCAACGTTACATCCAACCAAGACACAGCTGAAGCGATAAATATCAGATTATTTTCTGATAAATTAAAAAACAGGGAAGTTGACAACGCTAAAGCAAACATCACAAGTAAAGCCGACGAAACTCTCAAAGTCGAAAAAGCCAAAATACAGGAAAAAACACAGCAGGCCGCTACTATGGATGTTTCCGAAGTTAAAGACTTCCTCTTTATGCTGATCGGTGCTGAAGTTAAAGTTAAGCCTGATAACGATAATTCAGGAACATTGGTTAACAGACTGGCTTAAGTCTGTTAACCAACATTAAACAGAGACAAATACCTCTATTTATTCATTTTTTATCCCCGGACAGAAAAATTTATTGACCTTTCTGATAAAAATTATAAATTTTTACAAAATTACTATTCATTAACCATTTTAAATTATATATATATTTACATTTCCTGTATACAGTTTATAAAAAATTATTTGATGATATATTCGTTTGATGACGAATATTATTATAAGCTATTGTTATTCACATAATCAAATATTTAAACAGGAACGAGTTAAGTATGAGTAAAGAACTGCAGGAAAAAGCTGATAAAATAGTCCAGGAGCTCCAGGAAGCGCTTATCCCGATCAGAAAAGAAATTAATACAATAAACAGCAGAAATAGCGGCGGAAGAAGAATTTAATCTGGCTTATAAATATCCCACCGGAAAATCTTTATACTGCTAAAACTTATATATAAACACGAGGTAATATTCATGCCACCAAAAGGTGAGAAACGTAAACAGCAGATAATTGACACAGCCAAGGATATGTTTATAACCAGAGGATTCCAGAGTACTCATATAGGCCAGGTCTGTGAAGAGCTTGATATAGCGCGGGGTACCGTTTACCAGTATTTCAGCAATAAAAAAGAGATACTATATGCTATACTCGACACTGTTGCTGAAACAATAGAAGATATCCTCGACCCCGACGATCTTAAAGAGTTTCTCAGAATGAAACCTGAAAATGATGTTATGGTAAAATTCATCGATAGCAGAATAGCTTCATGCCTTTCTGTGATTTCTGATGAACCCATAGTAATCCGTCTTATATACAGAGATATCGCCGGAATTGATGAAGAAGTTTCTGAAAAAGTTTCTGAATTCCTTGAAAAGATTACCCTGGTTATCTCAAAGGAGATTGAAATTCTACGCAATAATCATATATTTAAAAAAGAAATTGAACCCGACATCGCCGCATCCATGCTGGTAGGCGGAGTAATGATGATTGTATATCAGTACAGCAATAAAAACAAGGATTTCCTTGATAAAGCTGTTACAAAAGCAATGTCCGTACTGTATCTTCACGGAGTATATGAAAGTATTTCCTGATTATGTTCAGATATTTAACGACATCATTGTTTTCATTTATCCTGCTGTTATCGTTTAATATATCCGCGGCGGAATTGATCGGAGATAAAGACCTTGTCTCCGCCATAACCGGCGAGAATAAAAAAGAATTCCAGAAAAGTCTTGAATATATAAGATCAGTTCAGCCCGGCGCAATCCCTTCTCTACTAAAAAATGAATATCTTGATGATGACGATGAGGAGATGAGAGAGAGAGTAATCACCGCTCTGAAAGAATACCCTCTCCAGGAACATTCCGCAATATGGATAGAGATTTTAAAATCTGAAAAAAACAAAAAAATTGAAATCAGCCTGATTGAGTTATTAAGCAGCTCAAGGTCGCCGGCATTTACTGTCTCCATAGCTGAAAAATTACTTGTCCCAAGAAGTGAAGTCAGAGAAAAAGCAGCTGTAATGCTCAAAAACTCGGGAGATGACAGGATGCTTCCGGTCATACTCTCACTTGGTCAAAGTAAAAATCCTATTGATAGAATATATTTCCTCGAAGCACTGAATTATATTTATGATGTCAGATTCCAGAAACTTGCAATCTCCATGCTTGAGGATGAGAACAAATCTGTCAGAATTTATGCTATTAAATGTGTGAACTATAACGAGATAAAAGAAGCCCTCCCCTCTTTAAGAAAACTGGCAGCTAAAGACGACAACATCGAAACAAGAAAAATGGCCATCTTATCACTGGTCTTATTTAAAGACACCACCTCTGGATCTATGTTGACTGGAATTCTAAAAGATCCGGACATAGAAATTCGAATGGAAGCTGTTAAAGCGCTCCGGGATTTGAAATATTATTCTGCTGCAGAACGTATATCCGATATGCTCACAAGCGAAAACAACAAAGAGATAAAACAGATAATACTTGATACAATAATTTCTTTTAAACGAGCCGGCAGCATTAGCGGATTAAAGTATATAATACAGAATGATACCGACGCCAAAATGAGAGTCAAAGCAGTATATGCTGCAGGTGTTTCACTTGAAGAAAGGCATTCCATCGATGTTCTAAAAGATGCTCTTTCAGATGAAGATTACAGAGTGAGAGGTGAAGCATGCAGCGCTCTGGGATTATTTAAGAAAAAAGGATCATCGGAAATTCTTATCAATCAGATTAAAACTGACAGATCGAGATATGTAAGGAGCGCCGCACTCTATTCAATTGTAAGAATAAATGACGCTGAAAATATTGTTAAACTCTTCGACATTTATTCATACGAAGAAGACATGGTGCTCAAAGAAATTCTCCGCGATATAATCAGAACCAATATTCAAAAAAAGATTAAATAACACCCCACAACTTCTGTTTCAGCCCGCTCATTCTCTTTGTAGGAGTAACAATCATCTCTCTGATAATATCCGCACCAGCGGCAATAACAACACCATCCCGTGCTCTTGTAACTGCAGTATAAAGAAGTTCTCGTGTCATAACCATATTCCACCTTTCGGGCATTACAACAAGTACGTTATCAAACTCCGAACCCTGACTTTTATGTATGGTCATTGCAAAGGCTGTTTCATGCTCCGGCAGTTGCGAGGGGTGAACAACGCGAAGCTCTCCGCCATTTCCGGGGAAAACAACCTCAACAGTTCCGGTATTTGAAGTAATTCCTATATCTCCGTTAAACAGAGAGAGAGAGTAATCATTTCGTGATATCATAACCGGACGCCCGTTATAAAACTTCTCCCCGGGAGATATAACTCCCAGCCTAAAGAGCACGCTCTCGGCCATTGAGTTCATCCCTTCGGCGCCAAGTGGACCGCGTCTCACGGCTGTAAGTATTGAAAATTTTCCGATCAGTTCGGCAATTTTTTTCTCCGTGGTGCCATCAAGTCCATCAAGTATTGAAGAGGCCAATTTTTTATAAACATCATCGATTTTTCCGGAAGCAGTGCCATCTGCAAACTTTACGTCGGGATAGCTCTCGTCTCCGAGTATATCAAGAGCTGCTGAAGCATCACCTTTTTTTATCAGATCAGCAAGGATACCTATACCGCTCCTCCCGCTGAATCTGTAGCTTTTTTTAAGTACAATAAGTGAGTCGTTCATCTTCGAAGCATGCGGATTTATCGTATCCGGGTCTGGGAAATTAATTCCAAAAAGTCCCCTCCCCTGTGTCTTGAAATTTTCCGTATATACTCCTTCGACCGAACCGCAGAGATCACCGAAGACTGCGCCCCCTTCAACCGACGATAGCTGATCTTTATCACCAAGGAGTATCAGCTGCGCCCCGGGCTTTATAGCCTGAACCAGTCTGCACATAAGAGCCATATCCCCCATTGAACACTCATCAACAACAACAACATCGTGCGGCAGATGATTACCCCTGTTATACCGGAACTCGTGAGAGTTCCGTATAGATCCGAGAAGTCTGTGAATTGTAAATGTTTCAGAGGGAATAAGTTTCTTTACATCATCCCCTGCGGGAAGATTTTCAATAGCGCTGTTCACGGCTTCACGAAGCCGCGCAGCGGCTTTACCGGTTGGAGCGGCAAGAGATATTAAAACATCTTTACCGGTTTTAATTCCGGATTCGGCTATCAGTGCCAGTATTTTAACAACGGTTGAGGTTTTACCTGTACCGGGTCCGCCGGATATTACCGTTATCCCTCCCGATAAGGCAGAGTATGCCGCCACACTCTGCCAGTCGGTTCCGCCGACAGATCGAGGGAAGAGTAAAGCGAATGTATCTTTCACATTAGATATTGTTTCAGGAAGAGTTTTACTCTCTGCCAGATCTTTTATGTACGATGAGAGCAGATTTTCAAATGTATAATACTTATGGAAATAAAGTTTGTTATGCGGATCAAGTATAAGCGGAAGATAATCACCGTCACGTCCGACAGCTTTGCTCTTATCGAGTACTTTAACCATCTCGGTTTTGCCGGGGATTATGATCTCACTATTTAAACCATCTTCATCATCGCCATAAAAATACGATAGCGATTTACCCTCTATATCTTCCAGTGAAAGACATACATCGCCGCTGCTTAACCGGCTGCTGAGCATCATTATTATCAGATGAAAAAGCGGCGAATGCTCTCCACCCTCAGTGGATAAAAATTCCGCGAGATGAATATCAATATCGCTGAATGAGCCTGTCTTCTTTAATTCATCAATTGAAATATTCATCATTTTACTCCGGCGAAATATTTATCCAGTTTTTCAAGTACAGATGTATCGGGTCTGTCAAAGAAGATTCCGGGACTGTTTTCCATTTCAGGATTCATCCCCCTGACAAAAAAATAATAAATCCCCCCGAAATGTTTATCGTAACTGTAATTATCTCCAAGACGATGTTTTAGATATCTTATAAAGGCCGCTGAATATATATAATATTGAAGAAAATAGTTATGCTTCTCCATCTCATCTGTTAATCTTTCTTTAGTATAATCATTAAAAGAGTTACCCAGATGATTTGACTTCCAGTCTGCTATATAGTATTTTCCATCATGCTCAAAAATCAAATCTATAAAACCTTTCATCATTCCACCCGGTTCCGAGTGATCACTGGAAAGTCGTTGATAAATTTTATCGCAGAACAGATCTCCACCCTTAAATATATCCCGGAACTTAACTGAATCAAAAAGATCCACAGGAAAACTGAATTCAAGCTCTGTAAGTCTTGAACTGTAATCTATGCCGGAAAGTCTAAGATCTGTACTGTCATTAAGGACTGAATTTACAACATTAAAAAACATATCCGCAAGGTGAATCTTCGATGAAACATCAAACCTGTACTTTCCAAGAAGTTCACCGCATGTATCGGTAACCGATATCCTGTCATTTGTGGTGAAATCTGTTTTTTCAAATATTTCATGAATACATAAACCTGCTCTGGCACCTGAAGCGAATCCGAATATACCCTCCCCCCGCACCTTCTGAACATGAAACTCCGACTGAAAATCCTTTCCATCAGCGTCAACCTGTGCCGCAAAGCTGTGAGCTATGGCGCTGTAACTGTGAGTTTTCCAGCATGACTTCACTTCACCTTTAAATTCACGCACTGTAATCTCTTCCGCGGAATGCTTCTCTGCGATATAAGCCGCACCATCTGAAACAGTTCCATCGGAAAAAAATATACTCCCCCCGGAATTGTCATTAAGGTCACGAAGAGATTTCACAAGTATTTCCCTGCTGTATCCGGAGACATCGTATCCGGCACTCTTTACAAAGATATGAAACGCTGCGGACTTACCAAAATTTTTATTCGGCGCAAACATAACCCGGCATGCCGACTTAGCCCTTGTTAACGCTACATAAAGAAGTCTTACGTTTTCGGCAAGATCTTCTGAAGCTTTAATGGCTTTAACCTCATCGGGAACATTTTTATCAAGATACAATACCGGCCTGTCATGGTCCAATGGATCATGATATATTACATACTCCCCCTTCCCGTCATTCGAGTGAGCAAGGAAGGGACAATAAACTATCGGGAACTCAAGCCCTTTACACGCGTGCATTGTAACAATATTAACAGCATCGTCATCCCGCTCAAGCCTCATGGAGTACTCATCATCATCCGGAGGATTAGATAATGTATTCCCGAACCATGTAACAAGTTCTCTTGGGGTAAAATCATTTTTATGCTCTGCACCGTGAAGTATTTCGGCAATATGATTAATATTGGTCACCATCCTCTCCCCGCCGTTAAGAGCGAACAGTCTTGATGCGACAGATTCTCTTTCAAGAAAGCCGGTTATCATATTCAGGAAACCTCCGGAAATCCATTGCTCTCTGTAATTATAAAATCTTGAAGTAATAGAATCAAAACCACCTTTCCCATCCGATGAATTCCTGTGATAACCATAAAGAAGATCAGTACTCCCCCCCATTGCAATTGTCGATGACGCAGCCTTTACCAGATTGTAATTTGCCGGATCAGCAATTGCAGATACAACAAAATATAAATCCCTGGCCTCCTCAGATTTAAAAACATTATCCATACCGCGTGATACAGATGGTATACTGTATGAAGCAAAAGCATCTCGAACTGCTATCCCCTGCTTACGCGTGCGGACAAGCACTGCTATATCCCCTGGATTTATTGCCCGTTCACCAAGAGTATAGGGATTATCATCACCTCTATTTATTAGAAGCGATATTTCTGATGAAAGTTTTTCAATCATCATATCACTGGCAGATTCAGAGCTCTCAGCAGAAAGCCATACATCAAAATGGTGGGCCGGCACACCACTCTTCATAAAAAGATCCCCCTGATTCTCCTCGCCGGGCCGAACCGGATAGAACTGAATTTTTTCAAATATAAACGGATCGGTGCACCTGTTAAAAACAGCGTTGACTGATTCAATCAGCTCCGGCCTGGAACGCCAGTTATGCGCTAGAGTGTAACGGTTTTTCATCAGCTGCGATGCTTTCATATATGAAAAAATATCCGCGCCGCGAAATCTGTAGATTGCCTGCTTTGGATCGCCGATTAGAAACAATATTGTCTGCTCGTTATTGAACAGCCTGTTGAAAATATCAAACTGCAGGTTGTCAGTATCCTGAAATTCATCAATCAGAGCAGCTTTATATCGCGCCCGGACTTTCTCTTCAAGAAGTCTGCCCGACTTCCCGTTCAAACCCCTATGAGCATCTTTAATCAGATCATCAAAAGATCGTCTGCTGTTCTGACTTTTGCTGACTAGAACCAGATCATCAATCACATCGAAAAGTCTTTTTTTAATGCTGATAAGCATGAGCGCACCGGCATTATTATACTCTTCATTGGCAGTATATATTTTCTGACAAATTTCGAACACCGCAGATTCCGGGTAGTCGCAGCCTTTCTTCAAAGAGTCTTTTATTTTTTCCGAAGTAAAATTATAAAATTTTTCAAAAAATGCGAAAGGTGTTTCACCCGAAACGTAATCATTCATCTCTTCTATAAGGGTATCCATTGACTCTTCTCTGTATATATTCCCCTTAAGAACTTTTGATGTGCAGAAAATATCCCTGACTCTGCCGGACTCCCGTTTCCATACATCCGACAACTCAGCATAAAGTTCCACAATAAGGCTGCGGCATCTCTCCAGTGATTCGATATCGGCGTCTGAATCTTCAGGTTCAATTCTAAGATCCGGGGATAAAGGTCTTTTTTTATAAAGCTCGATAAGTTCACCTACGCTGCAGTTTTCCATAAAATATGAAACCAGCGCAGGAGATGTATTGTATAATGTAATTCTGCAGAGATCGGTAACTCCCCTCTTTATGAAATCATTATCATTTACAATTTCAGAACTGAAAAGTGAACCGCTCTCAAAGGCATTGTCCACAAGCATCTGCTGACAAAAAGAGTGAATTGTATATACCGATGCCTGGTCAAAACTTTTAAGAGATGTGAGTATCCTCTGCTTTACAATACTGTTGTCTTTATACTTCTCCATCATGAGAGTTACTGTTTTATCTTTGATCGGCTGATTTTCAATTACCGATACGGCATCACGGAGCCGGTCTCGTATCCTCAGTCGGAGTTCCATAGTCGCCGGAATTGTAAACGTCACTACAAGTATATCTTCAATTCTGAAATTATTTTCAACTATCAGACGCAAAAATATTATCGATATAGCATAGGTCTTCCCTGTACCGGCGCTTGCTTCAATAAGATTTGTACCGGAGAGCGGAGACTCAATTACATTAAATTCGCATACACTCTGCACACTCATATCTCTGCCTCCATATTTATATTTTCAAAAAGAGGGGTATATACTTTTAGTGTAACTTTCCGGAACTGATCTGAAAGGTTATATGAATCCCCGAAAAATTTCCGTATATACAGATCATCTGAATCTCCGCCGAAAAAGCTGTTTCTGAAAGTGGAAGCAGCAGCTTTAAACGCACGAATGCCCGGCTCACCTTTCTTACCGTCAAAAAAAGTCCCGGCAAACTTAAGAGAACTTACAGGGAAAAGCGGCAGAGGTATGGTCATCCCCTCTTCATAAATATTTAAAAGTGTTAAGAGTATTTCTCTGCTTTCCGGAATGTGCCTCCAACTGAAACTCCCGTTCTTTGAGATAAGAAGAGTCTCACCTTGAAAATTTTCAGAAGCGCACAGCGCAAGATGAGTTATCCAGGCGCTCAGAAGATCCATCCCTTTGGCGGATGCATAACGGAAGAAGACGGCTTTCCCGCCGTAAATATTATCCGCTGCTCCGGTAAGGCTGAATCCATCTAAATCAAGATCAATAACTACTTTATCCATTTTATCTTTAAGGAGATAACTGAACCGATCGTAAAAATTTTTGACCTGCGTAAATGAATTGTCATAAGTAATCTTACCGGGCGTGCTATGGGGAAGTTCACCGGCTGCTTTCACAAGTTCAAAATGATTTTCCCGGCTTATCCCCCGGCGAAGAGAATCCATTATAGATGAATTCAATTTGTATTGATCGAGAAAATCGGGTGTAAATGGTTCCTCTTCAATATATTCAGCGCTGCGCAGATCAAGATAAAGTCCTAGCCGTTTGTTCATCAGCGCTTTTGAAGGATTAATCAAAAATGCCGCCAGTTCAGTTATGCTGATACTTTTCTCTTCATCACTCAGCGGGGGGAGAGATTTATCCATAAATACGTAGTCCGCTTTTTTACTCATGGCATAAGATCTGGCTCCATCGATGCGGCTACCCTGATATGTGAAAAAACCGCTTCCGTGGAGAAAGTAAACCGGATTGTACGGCTGAATATGATGCGTTTTACAGATATATCCGCTGACCTTCTTTTCGCAATTTTCGATTCCGTAAAATTCATTTATATATTCAATAAGTTCGCTTATAACAACCGATGGATTAAGCTGATTATTACTGCTTAAACTCTGGCCGATATAGCTTAAGTAAAGATTATCTCTGGCAGAAACAAGCGTTTCGAGAAAGAGGTAACGGTCCTCATCTCGCACAGATCTGTCTCCGCGCTTCGGACTTTCAGATGTAAGGTCAAAACTTAGAGCTCTCGATTTCCGTGGAAAAGCAGAATCATTCATGCCAAGAATACAAATGACCCGGCCGGGAATACTTCTCATAGGGAGCATCTCGCAGAACGTCAGACTTCCACTTACAAAATCCTTACCCGATCCCGATTCCGACACCGCCTTATCCAGATATTCTCTGATTACGCCAAGACTTATCTTTTCAGCAAAAAGGGATTCACTCTGCAGATTCCTGATTTTAGCTGCCGCAGTAGAGACTGGAATTATCGATACAGGAATTTCTTCATCGGCAAATATTGAATCAATAATAAAAATAATTATCTCACTCCATTCAGCAAGTGTATAATCTTTATTCAGCATATTATATATTTCGCGCAATGAATTAAACAGAGTGATAAATCTTCCAAGAATCTGAAGATCACTCCCCTCGATTCCGGAGTAAGGGAGTATCCCCATGGAAGTCTGATCTTCGCAATTCATTATCCCTCCCATGAGCATTCTGTTAAGACCGAACTCCCATGTATTTTCCGGGATTCCCGGCAGACCAATCTCCTCCTTATAATCCGGATCGATACCCCAGAAAATTGCGGTTTCACGGACCCATCTCGCGACCTTATCCATATCTTCAGATGTTAGATTAAATCTGTCCCGAACCTCATCACAATCGGCAATGGCCAGAAGAGATGATGATGTAAATCTTTCATCACCGATTGAAAGAATTTTAAAAAAAATCTCTATCGCTACACTTGTATTTTTAAGTTTTCTATCTACAATTCTAAATGGTATGCGCGGAACACCATCACTGCTTCTGCCGAAAATTCCATGAATAGAACTTGAGTACTCCTCAATATCTGGAGACATCACAAGAATATCACCCGGCGCAAGAGTCTTGTCATTGTTCAACAGTTCAAGAATATAATCATGAAGTACCTCGACCTCTCTCATCGAACTATGACATGAATTAATAGTAATTGAACCATCTTTTGAAATTTCTTCTTCGGAAAAAGTAAATCTACCGGATCCGGGTTTACCGTTATTCATGGTATATATGTCATTCTGAATCATTGATAAAAGAGATTTACGTTCCGGCTCCTGAAAAAGCTCAACGGTATCCAGGTCGGACATGAAAATATTGAACAGAAAGTCTCTACCCACGCGCCCCAGTGATGCAAGGAGAACGTTACCCTGTTCAATATGAAGATAATCTTCAGGATCACCAGGGAGTATTGGTGAAGTGGAAATTATTCTGCGCTTCTCTTTTTCAGTGAGAATATTTCCCCAGTATTCAGATGAGGGATTGAGAATAAAAAGATTTACATCGGAATAGAGCGATGCGGCACGTAAAATATTAAGATGGTACATTGGCAGATAGGATATTCCAAAAACAGTAATCCGTCCGGGAAGATTAACAGGAGTAATTTTATCACCGGACTTAAGGATATTGTATACTTCATAAAGAAGAGCCGGGGGATGATCACCGTTCATGCCGTCGGTAAGTTTACACCAGAGGTCACTCTGCCAGCCTGAGGTCACCTCACCCTTATCCCAGGCATTTATCATCTCGGGACGGAATGTCATATACTGATCGTAAAGATCTACTATCTTAGAAGATATCTGAAAAAGTTTAAGACCAGTTGAATCGTCTTTAATATATGAAGCAAGCTCAGAAAAAGACGAGTTGTTTTTCTCTTTTAAAATAAGTCCGGCACATCTCCAGGTCATTACATCTTTATCAAAAAATCTATCACTCCCCTTCCCCGGAAGAAATGAATTTAAAATATTACCGACCATTCTGTTCGGGAATATGTACTCGTAGTTCGACCATATACCAAGCCGTCTGCTCATCTCAACAGAGAGCCATTTCATCATACCCATACTCTGGAGTACAATCGACTCCTTCGTCATAACCGGGAGAGGCGTGACCGTTATAGTCTCAGCGAATTTATCCGCCAGAATTTCGAGCCTGTTTCCTGAGTATAGTGTTAATCCCGGCATTGCCCT
>JBBRFT010000061.1:0-15941 GCA_038241375.1 Spirochaetota bacterium | reverse complement strand
GTGATCCGAAAGTGTCTGAATATATTTTCGAAGGGGTCCCGGAAAAATTAGGTAAGGATTATATTTTTACGATCAAAGTTCTTCAATATGGAATGGGTGAAGGAAGTTTTTCCGTTTTTTCTAAAATTACCTATATAGCTTCTATAATCAATATTAAAAGTAACACAAAAATATGGCAGATGAAATCTGACAAAGAATCTTCATTTCCTATAGAATTAGGGTATTCTACACAGAAAGATGCTTCAAAAGTAAGATCTAATCTTCGTGATTGCGTTGCCGGTATAATTAAAGATGTTTCTGTAAACATGAATAACGTGAAATAAATGGTATAGACTTTAAACTAGTATTCAAAAATAAAAAAGGCCGAAATATCGGCCTTTTTTATTTAATTATTTTCTCTGGTTATTGTCCCTGCATAGCCGGTATAACAACAATGTCAACTCTTCGGTTTACCGCAATTTCCCGCATCAAAGATTAGTTCATTTCTTCCACATTTTTATTCTGCTTATCCAATAGCTTTCTTGATTCGCTGATGAAAATTTTCATCCGGTTATAATATTCGGGAGCTGTAAAAAATTCAGGACGGTTTTCAAATGCTTTACATGGCAGGATATAAAACTTTTTTTTGTTATCGATTGTTGGACCATAAATCCATGTAAGTATATAGTTTGCTTTTGACACCTTTGTAATTCCGTTACTCTTTATCAAAGTAAGCTGAATCATTTGGCCGCCGTCTGTCTTCGGTGCTTTCTGATTTGCAATAAAATTACCAAGTGAATATGCCGCAAATTTATTTCTGTCCGGTTGATTTTCCCACACGCTTTTTTGCAACACATGGGGGTGTGAACCGATAATAATATCTGCTCCGGCATCAAAGCATATTTTGGCTAATGTTAATTGATCGGTATTAGGCTCATATTGCTTCTCAATTCCCCAGTGTAAAAATAGTATGATAGCATCGGGCCTGGTTAATTTTGCTTTAGCTATATCAGCTTTGAGTCTGTCGATTTTGATAATGTTTACAATAGATGGTTTGGGTACTGGAATTCCGTTGGTTTCAGATGTATAGTTAATCAGGGCAATTTTGAAATTATTTTTTTCGATAATAAGCGGAGATTTTTTTTGTTTGTCGGAGTCTGATAAAAACGTTCCGGTATGTGGAATACTTAAATCATCAAGAACTCTAATGGTTCGTTCAATCCCGAGTTTTCCGCGATCAACTGAATGATTGTTGGCCGTAACCATAACATCGATACCAGCATCTTTACAGGCTGTGGCCAGCGCATCAGGTGAACTGAACTGTGGATAACCTGTGTATGGCGGTCCTGCTAAAGTCACTTCCAGATTAGCAATTGCCAGATCGGCAGCTGAAATATCTGCCCGTATATAATCGAAACACGATGTGTAATCGTACGTCGCTTTGTCGGGCTGCATAGCTGATTGTATCTGGCTGCCGTGACCCATTATATCTCCTATAAATAGAAGTGTAAGGCTATTACTATTTAACGGATAGTCAATATTTTGTTCATCTGCACTGGGTACTGTACTCTTCTGATCTTCAACAATGTAAGTGCTTCCGGACTCCGGCAGCATATTATCTGAATAAACATAATTTCCGGAAAAAATAAATAATGTAAAAAAACTAAGAGCAGTAACAACCATCATTCTCATCTATAATTACTCCGATATTAAAGATAAAAAATTTCGATATAGAAAAAATCGCAACTATATAAAAAAAATACTTTTATAAAAGAATCTAAGTGTAATAAACTGAATGTTCCATAAGATTAATCTACATGCTGGTTTCCTGAATAAAAAAAAGAGGGCTTTTCAGCCCTCTTTTTTTTATTTATCTGTTTATGCTTCTATTACTGAAAATTTATTACCTGGCTCTTTCTCTCATCCTGCTGGATAATTTTCTGAACTTCTTTAAATTCAGGGGACTCGACGCCATACTGAAGTTCTACAGCCATTAAAGTACTGTGATTCTTTTTGTTTTTGTAGAAGATTACATCTTCTTCATTTGTTTTGCTGCTTTTGTCAAGCATCGCTTCCATTACTGCATAGCAGCTTGAAAGATATTTGTATGCCCAGATATCTTTTCTGTTTTCATCTCTCATTGTTACATATCTTTCCAGTATGGGAATACATGGCTTCATGTTTCCAAGGTCATACTGAACCGATACGTAAATTCTGAAAAGTTTTGATTTGTAGTCTACAAATTTATCATTATTTTTAAGTTCATTTGATCTTATTTCATCAAGTGTATTTATTGCCCGGGTGAAATATGTTATCGATTTCATTTTCGCTTCAATTTTTAATCTGTTAAGGTATCTGTCCTGGGCATTTTTTCTGTCAACTTCCTGCCAGTACCATTTTTCGTTGAGATATTTTGTGCTTTTATAGATTTCCTTCAATCTGATTATCTCTGACTGCATATCTTCAAGAGTATCAAATCCCTTTGAGTATTCATCAACTGATCTTTTGAGAAGAAATTCCGAGTACTCCTTGCTTAACTTTTCAAGATCTTTGATTGTGGACATGTATGGTTTGTAGTCCGTAGTCATCCAGCCATCTTTTGCTTTGTCGCCTGTGGTATCCTCTGTTTTTGCAGCCGCATCTCCCTTAGCTGCTTCCTGAGCATATGCTGCACCTGAAGATAATGCGAAAATAAGAAATATTCCGAAAATAAACGCGGATGTTTTCTCAATTATTGATCTAAGTTTCATATATATAACCCCTTTGAAAACCATATGTTTAGCTTTATTGTAATAATCGACTATTTGATATTAAAATAATATATTTTTTTATCAATCAATCATTAAATTTGTTTTTTTAAGTATAATTCAGTGGTAATGAATTATTTTCGGGTTTGCGTATGCTTAGCATACGCTTAAACGGGGGCTTACGGGGGCAACGCCCCCGTAAGCCCCCGTTTAAGGCGCAGCGCGTAGCGCTGTGCCCCCGAAAAAAATTTGCTGCCTGATTCTGTGTTTATTTTACTTTCTCCGATGACAGCGGTAAGCTGTATGAGGTAATTATTACAAAAATGAGTCAATTAATCTTGACAATTACTTTTACAATAAGGCTTGTTTTATAGAGAATGCAAAGAAATAATAAAACAGAATGAATAAATATAAATGAAAAAAGAAGAAAAACAGAAATTCTGCCCCTATTGTGATTATACAGGGATAGTTCATAATCAGGGATTTGAACTTATGGGCGAGAATGTACTTAATCCCTGTCCTAAATGCGTAATCCCCCTGTGCAAATGTAAGGGTGAGGATCCGTACTACGTATATGAAGGAGACAGAATAGTTTCATGTCCCTGCAGGGATGTGAGGATGAAAATTGACCGTGTAATAAGTATATACTACTCTTCCGGGATCGGGAAGTATTTCAGATGGAAAACATGGGGCGATTTCAAACCTGAGAGTGACCTGGCTCAGAAAGCCTACAGCGCCGCATATGATATTGTAATGAATTTTCCCGATGTAAAAAAAGGACTCTATCTCTGGGGAAATCCCGGAACAGGAAAGACGTTACTTTCGGTGATAATTCTCACAGAGCTTATAAAGCATCATGCTGTAAACGGGAAGTTTATTAAAATTTCACGGGACTTTTTCAACACGCTTAAGTCAACCTTTGTCGAGGGTTCCGAGAGATACGGCGAGTCGAGCAAAATTGAGAAAGATCTTGCTAATGTTGATATTCTGATTATTGATGATTTCGGCGTACAGAGGGATTCACCCTGGGAACAGGAGACGCTGTATAATCTGATAGATGCAAGATATGAAAATGAAAAGTTTACTATAATAACTTCAAATAACAATCCGGAACAGTCGCTGAAAGAGCTCTCCGGCGGAAGGATTCTCTCAAGGCTTAGAGAGATGTGCCGTGTTCTTGAACTCAGCGGGAAGGATTACAGAGAGAAAAAATAATGGCTGTAGTCTACATCGGACTTGGAAGCAATATTGGGAATAGAGCTGAGTATCTCCGGAGCGCATCAGCTAATATTATCAATAAGTGCGGTGCTTCTTTAATCGCTGAGAGTTCAGTGAGGGAGACTAAAGCTGTTGATTTTACGGATCAGCCGGATTTTTTAAATCAGATTATAAAGATTAAAACAGATCTGGCCCCTCAGGTTCTTCTTGATCGGCTGAAAGAGATAGAAACAGAGATGGGGCGTATTTATAGATTTTCCAAGGGCCCGCGTGAAATAGATATTGATATTCTTCTATATAATGATTTAATTATAAGCGGGAGTATGCTTAATATTCCTCATCCTGAAATATTGAAAAGAGATTTTATTATGGAACATCTTGTTGAACTGGATCCTGAACTTACCGATCCGGTTTCGAAAAAAAAATATTCGGAGGTTTTTTACAATGCAGGCATTTAAAAATATCAACGATTTTGCTAGATCAAAAAAAGAGAAGCTCCCCATTTCAATGGTAACATGTTACGATTACGGTTTCGCAAGACTTGTTGATCAGACCGATATCGATGTAATTCTTGTGGGGGACTCTCTTGGAAATGTAGTTGCCGGATACGACAGTACAATTCCAGTAACAGTTGATCAGATGATATATCATTCAGGAATTGTCCGGAGAGGAGCGCCGTCGAAATTTCTCGTGTGCGATCTCCCTTTTATGAGCTATCACGTTTCAGTTGAAGATTCTCTCCGCAACGCAGGAAGGATAATGAAAGAGAGTGGCTGCCATGCCGTAAAGCTTGAAGGTGGGGAGGATTTTGTTCCTGTGGTTAAGGCGCTTGTCAAAGCTTCAATTCCGGTAATGGGTCACCTTGGACTTACTCCTCAGTCGGTACATAAACTGGGCGGTTACTCAGTTCAGGGGCGTGATGAAGATAAACGTAAAGTGATGATTCGTGACGCGAAGATGCTTGAAGAGGCCGGTGCTTTTTCGCTTGTACTTGAAATGGTTCCGGAGGATCTCGCGAAAGAGATTACAGAATCCATATCTATCCCCACAATCGGCATAGGGGGAGGGCGTTACTGCGACGGACAGGTTCTGGTTTTAAATGATCTCCTTGGGATGAATGAATCTTTTACTCCCAAATTCCTTAAAAAGTATACCGATCTTTCATTGGTCATAAGAGCAGCATTGAATGATTATAATAGTGAAGTGAAATCCGGTGCTTTCCCCGGTGAAAATAATGTATTTAAAAGTGAGAAGAAAGACGAACCGGGTAAAGTCTACTAAAAACAACTGTTTTAATAATTATTCATTTTTATATGACTTTGCCTGCAGTTAAGTTATATTCTTTATATTCACATAAAAATACGGAGGAGTATATGAGCACAAAGATATCTATCAACGGTTTCGGCCGTATCGGGAGAAATATTGTTAAGGCAATTTTCATGTACCCCGAAAAATACAGTTCACTTGAAATAGTGAGCATAAACGATTTAACCGATCCGAAAACTCTGGCGCATCTTTTCAAGTACGATTCAATATTCGGGATCTTTCAGGGCGAAGTCTCACATGATGATAAATCAATAACAGTTAATGGAAAAAAAATTCTTGTTCATTCTGAAAAGGATCCCGCCGCACTTCCATGGAAAGCTGAAAAGATTAACGTTGTTATTGAATCGACAGGTAAATATACCGATGCGGATAAAGCTTCAGCTCACATTACTGCCGGTGCAGAGCGTGTAATAATTACAGCTCCGGCAAAGAAAGAGGATATCACAATAGTAATGGGCGTAAATGAGGAAAAATTTGATAAATCTAAACACAAGATTATTTCAAATGCTTCCTGTACAACAAACTGTCTCGCGCCGGTTGCTAAAGTTATAAATGATAAGTTCGGGATTGAAAAAGGTTTGATGACAACAATTCATTCTTACACAAATGACCAGAAAGTTCTTGATGCGCCGCATAAAGATTTAAGACGTGCAAGGGCAGCAGCGTTATCGATGATACCTACCACAACAGGTGCTGCTAAGGCTGTTGCTCTCGTTATTCCCGAACTTAAGGGTAAGCTTGATGGAGGCGCGATCCGTGTCCCCACACCAAATGTATCTATCGTTGACCTTACTTGTGTTGTTAAAAAAGATGTAACCATCGAAGAGATAAACGCATCAGTAAAAGAGGCTTCTCAAGGTGCGATGAAGGGTATAATTCAGTATTGCGATGAACCTCTTGTTTCTGCTGACTTTGTCGGCAATAGCTACTCTTCGATATTTGACGCTGAGCTTACAAAAGTAAACGGCGGAAATCTTGTGAAGATTCTCAGCTGGTATGATAACGAGTGGGGTTATTCTGTAAGATGCGTTGATCTTGCAGTGTATATTTCGAAATAGACTTTATGCAAAGAAATAACCCTCCCGGGAAGGCCCCTTAAGTCCCCCTCCGGGGGATTTAGGGGGCTGAAGGTGGAATTGATCTGCTCATCTTTCTACAGAAATAATGAAGCGGGAAGAGTGTCGTAATAATAAACTGGAGTTTGAATAATATGAAAAGAAGAAAAATTTTTGCCGGGAACTGGAAGATGTTTAAAACATACAGTGAGGCGGTTGAACTTGTTAACGGTCTTAATGCCGGATTAAAAACAAATGAAGGGAGAGAGTATGTTGTATTCCCCCCATCTCCATATCTTCGTGAGATTTCGTCTCTCTGTGCTGCAACTCCTATTGAAACAGGCGCACAGAATATGTATTTTGAAAATCAGGGAGCATTTACCGGAGAAATCTCACCTGTAATGGTGAAGGACTGCGGAGCTTCTTTTGTTCTTATAGGTCATTCCGAAAGACGGCATGTTTTTCATGAAACAGATGAAGAGGTAAACAGAAAGGTTAAATCCGCCCTCGCGCATGGAATCCAGCCGATGCTTTGTGTCGGGGAACTTCTTGAAGAGAGAGAAAAAAGTGAAACAGTTTCAGTTTTAAACAAACAGATTCGCGGAGCATATGCTGGTGTGGAAAAAGCTGAAGCGGCTAAAATCTCTATCGCCTATGAACCTGTGTGGGCTATCGGAACCGGGAAGGTCGCTACACCGGAAATGGCGGAAGAGGCTCATGTGTCAATAAGAGCCATTATGAAAGAACTTTATGGCGATGATATTGCTTCATCTATACCGATTCTATACGGCGGATCCGTTAAACCTGATAATATTTCCGGATTGATTAAAATGGATAATATTGACGGCGTTCTTGTGGGCGGCGCCAGTCTTGAGGTTAAATCTTTTCTTGATATCATCAATGTTTAAAAGCTCATTTTAAGGATTTTGTAGAGATTAAATGGTTTTTTCATCTTAAAAAGACCTGGGAATAGGACCGGTTTAAGCAAAAACGGTGTTTTTATATTGCTATTAATTTTAACTCAAAGTATTTCTTGACATTAGAATTACCGGTCATTAATCTGTCTTCTGATTGTTTTCGGATATATAAATTTGAAATTATTCATTATTAAGTATTTTTTCAATGATTTAATAATTTATATCATTCTGACGCCGAAAACGAAGAGGATATTTATACGTTGCTTAAACATTAATTGTAAAAATAATTAATTTATATAAAGAGGGGAAAATGGGAGTACTTACTTCGGTTTTAACTGTAATATTCGCGATTCTATGTGTATTACTTGTAATTATAATACTTCTGCAGTCTGATAAAGGTGCAGGTATGGGTATTCTTGGAGGGGCCGGTCAGTCAACTTTCGGCTCATCAACAGCTGATATTATTACTAAAATTACGACATTCCTGGTAGCTGTTTTTATGATCGGTTCGCTGGGGCTGTCAGTTTTAGGTTCAAAAAAGACATCATCTCTTAAAGATAAAATTTTCAGTGCAGAAGAGAAGCCTTCAGGTATGATTGAAAATGTACCTGTACCGGTTGAAGCTGATAAAAAAAGCGAAAAATAGCAGGTAATTCTTGAGCGGGTTAATCCGTTATCAGATATAGTATTTAACGAATGAAATAGTACACAATCTGTCATTTCGAATATTGATTTATATAAAAAATGAGATTTCTCACCTGAAGAATTGCAGGAGGTTCGAAATGACAGAAGAAGTATCCGTAGTCATTTCGAAGAAGCGATAGCGACTGAGAAATCGTATTCTTTTATTAAATTTAAGATTTATCCCATACGTTCGTAATGACAAGATCGAATTCAATTGTTAACTGCTAAAGTTAAAAAAATACTAATAGTTAAGGAAAACGAAATGTCACAAAAAGATTATATTTTTACATCGGAATCTGTCTCGGAGGGTCATCCTGATAAAATTTCAGATCAGATTTCCGATGCAATACTTGACGCGCATCTTGCAGGTGACGGGAATTCAAGAGTCGCATGTGAAACTCTTGTTACTACAAATAGAATAATCCTGGCTGGTGAAATTACTTCATCCGTAAGCGTTGATTATGAGAAGATTGCACGCAAAGTAGTTGAGGAGATAGGATATAATGATCCCGAAATAGGATTTGATTATAAGAATTGCGAAGTACAGCTTTATGTTCATGCACAATCACCTGATATTTCCCAGGGTGTTACTGAAGGGGAAGGGCTCTATAAGGAGCAGGGAGCGGGAGACCAGGGGATGATGTTCGGATTTGCTGTTGCGGAAACCGATGAGCTGATGCCTATGCCTATACTTGCAGCGCACAAACTCGTAAAGAAGCTTTCTGAAGTAAGAAAAAGCGGTGAAGTGAAATTTTTCAGACCAGATTCTAAATCTCAGGTAACTGTTAGATATGAAAACGGTAAGCCGAAAAAAATTGATACAATTGTTATTTCTACTCAGCACACACCTGATGTAAGCAATGAGGATATAAGAGAAGCTGTTATTGAAACAGTAATTAAAAAAGTTATACCTGTCGAGATGATCGATGGTGATACTAAGTTTTATATAAATCCCACAGGACGTTTTGTTGTTGGGGGACCTCACGGAGATACCGGCTTAACAGGCCGTAAGATTATTGTAGATACATACGGCGGAATGGGGCGACATGGCGGGGGAGCTTTCTCAGGAAAGGATTCATCAAAAGTCGATAGATCTGCGGCATACATGGGGCGCTACATCGCAAAAAATATAGTTGCATCGGGTCTTGCCTATAAGTGTGAAGTACAGCTTGCATACGCAATAGGTGTTGCCGATCCCGTTTCTGTAATGGTAGATACTTTTGGAACAGGTCATATTCCCGAAGCGGAAATAGTTTCTAGAGTAAGAGAGTTTTTTGACATGAAACCAACCGGAATTATCAAGGCTCTCGATCTGAAGAGACCTCAATTTCGTGCAACAGCCGCATACGGACATTTCGGTCGTGAAGATGAAGGTTTCAAATGGGAACTCACCGATAAATATGAAGTATTAAAGTAAGCTGAATTTCAGACGGGATTGTTTTTAAAATATGAAAAATTCATTAATAATAAACGGAGCTCGGCAGAGAGTCTCCGTTTATTTCTTTATAAAGATTAGATTTACATCTCTGCTCGCATCAATTATTCTGCTGGTAATATCCGGCTCTCCGCTCTATGCTCAGGTTTATAATGATTCTGAACGTAATAAATCTGAAAATCCTGTCTCATCAGTGTCATCAAGTACAAATTTTGATGGGAGGATGCTTGCAGGTACTAACGGCGATTCAATGTTTTCCCTTTCTATGACTCAGGGTCTCCAGAATTTTGCTTATCAGCTTAATTCAAATGTTTCTAATAATAACGATTTTAAAGGATATGATAATTCAAGTTTCTGGACAAGCGAGACCGGTTTTACCGGAGAACTTACTCTTTTTGATTACTGGAAGGTTATGCCTGAATTTGAAATAGCAAACAGCTCTTACGGTATGTTTGATAATCCTGAGTACAGTAGAGAGAATAAAGACAAAATCAGACTAAGGCTTAAAAATGAATATAAACCTGTTCCCGCAAGATGGGAATTTGATCTGAATTACGCGCGGTATGATCATGGACTAAAACAGTTTGATACTTCCGTTGAAGAAGCAGATACTTTCCATTCCTTTAATGGTGTAATCGGGATGGAGTATATCTGGTCTGCTTCAAATAGAATGGGGATCCGTTCTGAAAACGGATTAAACCGTTATCCTGAAGAGTATGATGATGATTCCTATTCGTATAACGAAATATACGTAAGCTTTAAAGTTACAGAGTACACCATGCTTACACTTACTCCAATGTTAAGCTGGAACGCCGATGGTACGGATTATTTTTATTTTAAAGGGAATATATCATCAATAAATCTGAAGTATATATCTCTTGAGCTGCTTCATGAATATAAACTATCATCATATAAACCGGAAGAGGTCATCTATTCGCAGAAATATATGTCGAATATTTACGATCTCCCCCCGGCTGTAATAAATCATACCGAATTTAAGAGTGAATTAGAAGCTGAAACAGGGACCGGATCGGATGTGCTTCTGGGGGTTACAAGAGCCGGACTAAGACTGAGCGGGATATTCGAAAATAATAGTAATTATTATAATTATTACCCCATCGATCAGAATGCTCAACAGACTATTTTGAGCGCTTCTGCTGTTCCTGTAAATTATATTAATGGCAGGGCTGAATTTGTAACCACTGTGGTTTTATTGACTCAGGTAATTGATATGAAATTTGTATATGATTATTACAGATATCTTCCTGAAAAACCTTATGATGATATAAAAATTACATATAGACCTGAGAGTGTTTTTTCCTTTAATTTATCATATGAAGGGAAATGGCTTGAGATAAACTGGGTAAATTCTTTCAGAGATGAGGTCTATGTTGATCCTTATAATGACAGGACTATAGGTAAATCTATTCTTGGAACACTGGATGTTCATATTAAACTTTATGATACATTCTATCTTCATTCCAGGGTCATAAATCTTTATAATGATAAATATAGTTATAGAGAGGGTTATCCAGAACCGGGAATTCAATTCTTTTCAGGTCTCAGAATTATAATTTAGACTCCCGGTTCTTTCAATAGCCGGGGGAAATGCAGCCCTTAAGAGTGCGCTTACTGCAATTTATGTAAAATCATTTTTCTTGACAGCCCGGGGTTCAATCTATAAAGGGATTGTCTAATACAATTGCTGAAAAAACAGCAATCGTTCAGAAGCCGCGGATATGCAGTTCATAGCCGGTTTTTGAACGATTGCAGAAAATATACAGAAAATCAACCGGGAATAGTACTAATACAATGACCATAAAAGCAAAATCTCTTTATCTTATCACTGCCCTGCTGGTTTCCATTATATCTGTAAGCGCGGTTTTTAATGTCCTCTCGTCCTCCCCTTCGAAATATGAGGGTAAAATTGTCCGTAAAATAATATTCGAAGGGCTTAAGAATGTTGATGAAGAGGATGTTGAGGAGATCATGGTCACCACTGTCGGGTATCCTCTTAAAGCTGTTGAAGTGAGGGAGGATATTAAAAATATCTTTGCTCTGGGGCACTTCGAAAATGTAAATGTGGAAATAGACGATTTTTCAGATGGTGTTAAGCTTAAGGTTATTCTTGATGAGAGACCAGTTGTTGAAAAAATTGAATTTAAAGGAAATGATGAGATAGTTGAAACTGACCTGACCGAAGCAATGAGGCTGAAAGAGGGGGAGGTTTACAGGAAAGATCTTCTTGAGAACAGTATTAAATCGATTAAAGACAAATATGATAAGGAAGGATATTATAACGCCTATATTACCTATAAAGTAAAAGATGGTGAAAGTGATAGTTCTGTTTTAATTCAGATAATTATAGATGAAGGTGAAGAGGTAAAAGTCGAAAAACTGGTTATTCTCGGAGCTAATAAAATATATGTTAAAGATCTTATGGATCTTATAGAGACAAAAGAGGATACTCTTTTTCAGGATGGTGCTTTCAAACGGGAAGTATATGAAGAGGACAAGAAAAAAATAATCGGCTACTATCAGCAGGAGGGGTATCTCGACGCGCAGGTTGTAGATGAAAGAATCGAGTATGAGTGGACCAACCCTCTTGAGCCGGGCGAACGATGTGTATATATTCAGATTAAACTTATCGAGGGTGACAGGTATTATTTTGACGGACCTTATGGGCTGAACTTTGCGGAGGGTAAGAGCACTGTACTTTCCGATGAGGAGGTTGCAAAACTGAAGAGTTCTTTTCAGCTGCAGAAGCAGGGGGAGCTTTTTGACAACACTAAATTTCTTAACGACAGGCAGTCTATAAGTTTTCTTCTAGCGTCAAGGGGTTATATTTTCGCACGAGTTATACCGAACAAAACAATAACAGAACGTGAAGTCGAAGAAGATGGTGTTAAAGAGAAAAGAAAGCATGTTAAAATAGATTTTACTATTGATGAAGGCAAAAAGGCTTTTATTGAACAGATAATTATAAAAGGAAATAAAAAAACCAAAGATAAAGTAATACGTCGTGAGCTTGCAATTACAGAGGGTGCGTTATTCAATTCCGAACTGATGCAGATTTCGCGTGAAAAGGTTTATAATCTCGGATATTTTAAGCAGGTCGATTTTGATGTGAGACCGGGAACACGTGACGGTTATATGAATCTTGTTATTGATGTGGAGGAGCAGCCTTCCGGTACAATTTCTATGGGGGGAGGTTACGGATCTGCAACAGGATTTTCAATCTTTGCAGATGTCAGTGAGAATAATTTCTTCGGAAACGGCCAGACTGTAGGCATTAAGTTTGAATACGGCCCTAAGAAGACATCTGTAACTCTAAGTTTTCAGGAACGATGGCTCTGGGATTACCCGGTTGGATTTAACAGTTCGATTTTTTACTATATATATGAATATGAGACCAGTTCAATTTTTCCTGAATCGGATGATTATTCAGACTATAAAAAGAAGGGTCTTGGATATTCTCTGGGATTGAGTTACAGATTCTGGTACTATTGGGTTACCGGTGCTACCTGGGTACATACATTCAAAACATATTTTGATCCTTCAGGAAACAGTCCCGATGAAATCATGCTTACTGTAGATAACGGCAGACAGACTAAACGGACTATGAAGCTGTATATGTATCGCGACTCAAAAGATAATTATCTTAATCCTACAAAAGGATATCGTACCGGTATGTCTGTCGCTTTTACCGGAGGATCGCTGCTCCGGGGTAATGATCACTTTACTCAATATTCTCCGGAATTTTATCTTTACTATTCCCCATTTCATATTCCATTTCTTAAAACACATCCAACAGTCTTCGAATTGCGTGCCAGTGCCGATTTTATTACTCCTCCATTGGGTAAAAATTGGGTAGAGAAAAATATGCCTTACACCGATAACGAATGGCTTGAGAGTGAAGACAGGCTAAGTATTGGAGGACCCGAAACTGTCAGAGGCTGGGATTATAGTGACAGAACTATGCCCGATTCCTGGAGATATGTAGGTCTTTACCATAGAATTCTCTATGGGGCTGAATACCGGATACCTCTTCATCCTCAGATGCTATGGCTGGTTCTTTTTTTCGATGCCGGTTCGCTATGGTCGGATAAGTTCTGGGAAAAGCAGCTTAGTGATACATACAGCGAGTATGTTGATGAAGATCTCGCCACCGGCAGGCTGAGGAGAATAGAAGAGATTACTGATGGTAACCTTCTTCCGTATTTTATCTATTCCTATGGCTTTGGACTGAAAGTTCAGGTACCGATGATGCCTCTCCGTTTCTGGTGGGCAAAAAAGATGATTTATGATGATGGATTTAAAACTATCAGTGATTATACATTCCAGTTTTCAATCGGGGACGTACGGTTTTAATGAAACGGGTTGCGGGAATATTTGTATTTAGTTTAATTATATTCTCGTGCGCATCTGTCAGCCGGAAAGATTCAGCGGATTATGTTATAAGATATATAAATATGAATTCAGTTTATGACTATGTTTACAGCAATAGTAATGAAGCCATGGAAATTCAAAGAAAGCTTGATTCTCTGAATAAAAAAATAAGCGATATAGAAAATCAGGACACGGGGGGTTCCAGATCTGAACTTCTTTACTATAAGAGTGAAGTCGTGAAGCTGAAAGAACAGGAAAAAAAACTTAAAACTGATTTTTACGCGCGGATACATGCAGCATTAAAAAACACGGCATCGAAACATAATGTCGACTTTATACTCAATTCGGGTGATGGGGTTGTCTATTCCCGTCCGGTATATGATCTTACCAATGAAGTAATAAAAGAAGTTAAAAGTCTGGAAAACAGAACTTCGCCTGCCGTGAAATAACTTAATCCGGTAATCATGGAGTTAAACAAATTTTTCCCGTGCACTTTAATTGCTGATAGATAACTGTTCTTGATATAGCAGTTAACAATTGAATTAGCACAAACAATGTCACTGCGAGGCATGAAATGCCGTGGCAGTCTGTTTTGTAAAATACCTGTTTTATATAATGGAATAAATATTTCCAAAACAGATTGCTTCACTTTGTTCGCAATGACAATGGTTTAAATCATTCGTGAAATGCTATAGTTATACTTATAGAGGACTATGAAAAAGATATACCTGATATTTATTATGATACTGATGATTAATTCCTGCGGAGACTCAAAAAAAGAATCGCTCAAAAGCGCGTTTTCCTCTTACAGGGGGCGGTACGCACTGCTGATAAACAAGAAGCATTTTACACTTGAGGTATATGATTCCTCTCTTGAAAAAATTGTAATTTATAAAATAGGTTATGGGAATAATCCCGATATGAAGGCGAAGCTATTTGAGGGTGATAATAGAACTCCCGAGGGGATTTATGTTATAAATGAAATTCTGAGTATCGATGCCGGAAAAGAATCTGAATCCTATCGGAAAATTTTTAATATGAATAAGGTTTATTTCAGTAAATCAAAAGGTTATCATAAATATGGTTATCCCGATGAGGATCTCGGCGACAATGCTTATGGCCCAAGATATTACGGAATTAATTACCCCGGGGAAACTGATATTAAGAATTACAGAAAAGCTCTGGAAAAAGGTCAAATTCCCATAACGAATGGAAAGCCCGCGGGACCGGGGTATGGCATTGCAATTCACGGAAATAATGATGAAGACTCCATAGGGCACCTCTGTTCAAGCGGATGTATAAGGATGTACAACCGTGATATAATCGACCTGGAGAAATACATAATACTGGATACTCCCGTTCTTATTTTTCATGAATAAATTGTCTCAGGGTCCTTTTGGAGCAGCCTTAAATTAATAAGTTGACATAACCGGCTTGTTATTGAGAATTGAAATACTCAAATAATTTATATTATAGGATGTGTTATATGTTTGGAACAGCTTACGCACAGGGGCAGGGCGCAGCCGGATCAGGTAGTTGGATGAGTTTTGTTCCAATTGTGCTTATGATTGTTATTTTTTACTTCCTTCTGATCAGACCTCAGCAGAAAAAAGAGAAACAACGTGTGGCTATGATCAACAGTTTGAAAAACGGTGATAAAATCATTACAGCCAGCGGAATTTATGGTGTAGTTGCAGGGATTAAGGATGACATAATTACTGTAAAAATTGCATCCAGCACAAACGTTGAAATTACGAAAAGTGCTATCCAGGCCAAAATTTCCTGAAGAACAGGTGCGAAGAATATATTATGAAATTGTTAAAAATATCAACAATGGTGTTATTTTCATTGCTCCTTGTTGTTTCTGTTTCATTTTCTCAGGAAAATAATACGTTAGAAAGCGCAACCGAAAAAGTTGATTCCGGCAGTGCGGCGGTAACGGAAACTGTAAAGACTGTTACAGCCGATACTTTTTCCGGATCGGATTCATCAGCTTCAGATGTATCGGTTCAGAAAAAAAAAGCTGTTCCTGTAAAAAAAGTTGAAATACGGAAAACTGCTGATAAAAAAAGTCCTGAAAAAATAGTGGCTGTTAATCCGCCCGATGTAGGAACTGAAAAAGGGAATATTGTAAAATTTGACGGGGATCTTCTCCCTATCAATGAAGGGAACTTTAAATATAAAAGAATAC
>JBBRFT010000060.1:0-15963 GCA_038241375.1 Spirochaetota bacterium | reverse complement strand
TTCAGTATTTTCACCTGCAAATCTTATACTTGCCATGTCTCAACGGTATATGAAAAATATAAAGATAACCTTCAATGAGGCTGGAATAAAAGCAATGACGCGGATTCTTAAAATTATTCTTCTTATACTTTCACTTCATACTATTCTAATAGTATATTCGGCATTTTACATGTCCAATGAATCGTGGCTTTTTATCAGCGGAGGATTATTCTACATTATTTTCGCTGTAATGTTTGCAGGACAGATTCTTTATTATAAAATAAAATCATGGAGACAAAAGAATGAAAGTGACTGTCTATATCGATAAAATTATTACTGAACTTGAAAAAGCAGGAACACCCGCAGAGCATATCATCATGGGGAAAAAATATTTTTACGAATGGATAATAGAACTGACACGCACCGGAGATGTTGCGCTCCAACCGGGTAAAAAAAAATATAAATTCACTCACAAAGGAATTAAAATAATCGTATGCGAAAGTGAGATACTTGAAGTTGTCCCAAACTCGAAGTATCTGCTGGACTGAAGTCATGCAAAGAATTATACCATAACAACCCCGCACTCCCGGACAACGCCCCCTCTGCCGCAAGCGACATCTCCCCCCAAAAAAAGGGTGGAGAGAAGTTAGATGCTAACCATATACTTGTCTTAACTTAATGACATTAACGTGCAGGGCTTTTAATATTTCTACCATGTACCCGTTTCCAGATAATCTATCATACCCTTTGCAGCTTTTCGACCTGCACCCATAGCTTCAATAACAGTAGCCGCTCCTGTTACAATGTCACCGCCGGCAAATACACCTTTAACCGAAGTTCTCATTGTAATTTCATCTGCAATAATATTTCCCCACTTATTACAGTTGAGATCAGGCGCAGTCTTCTGAAGTATCGGATTAGATCCATTACCTATTGCAACTATTGCAGCATCTATTTTTATTACAAATTCAGAACCCTTTACTTCAACAGGTCTTCTCCGTCCCGAATCATCAGGTTCACCCAGTTCCATCTTGACACACTCAACTCCGCAGAGTCTGCCATACTCATCTCCAAGAAGCCGGACAGGATTTGTAAGAAGATCAAATATAACACCCTCCTCCTCGGCATGATGCGCCTCTTCCACTCTGGCAGGCATTTCGTCTCTTGATCTTCTGTATATAAGATGAACTTCATCGCATCCAAGCCGTACCGCTGTTCTTGCAGAGTCCATTGCAACATTACCAGCCCCGAAAACCGCCATACTCTTCCCGCGTATTACCGGCGTATCGTATTCAGGAAATTTGTAGGCTTTCATAAGATTTACTCTTGTCAGATACTCATTAGCGGAATAAACTCCCTGGAGCTCCTCGCCGGGAATATTAAGAAAAGACGGGAGACCCGCGCCTGTTGCGACAAATGCAGCATCAAATCTTTTCATTATATCGCCAAGACTTTCAGAAAGTCCTATAACCCTGTTTATTACAAACTCAACACCAAGCGCTGCGAGCGCGTCAATTTCATAAGTAACAATCTTTTTCGGGAGTCTGAACTCAGGAATTCCATAAACAAGAACACCCCCCGGAGTATGAAGTGCTTCAAAAACAGTGACGCTGTAACCTGCATTTGCAAGCTCACCTGCAACAGTCAGACCTGCCGGACCGGACCCTATAATCGCGACTTTTTTATCTCTCTTAATTCCAGGAACCGATGTCGGGAGATGTTCAATCTCTCTCTCGTAGTCTGCAACAAAACCCTCAAGTTTGCCGATTGCAACCGGTTCAAATTTTTTACCCAGAATACATTTTGCTTCGCACTGAGATTCCTGAGGACATACCCTGCCGCATACTGCAGGAAGAGAGCTCGATTCTTTTATAACTTTTATTGCACCGGAAAAATTCTTCTCCGCTATCTCTTTTATAAATCCGGGAATATTTATACTCACGGGACACCCTTCAACACATAGCGGTTTTTTACACTGAAGGCACCTTCCGGCTTCAATTACCGCAACTTCCGGTGTATATCCTAGAGGAACCTCATCAAAATTTCGTCTTCTATCTTCCGGGCTCTGCTCCGGCATCTTCTGTCTAGGTGTTTTAGCATTCATCGGGCATCGCTCCATCAAGTTTACATTTATGATTATAATTAGTATATGATTCCGTTTCTTCAGAATGATATGTTTTCAATCTGGAACCGAGGTTATCAAAATCTACGAGATGACCATCAAATTCAGGACCGTCAACACATGTAAATTTAGTCTCGCCGCCTACGGTTGCTCTGCATCCGCCGCACATACCTGTACCATCTATCATCACAGAGTTAAGACTGACGTATGTTTTAATAGCTTTTCCCTTTGTCAGCATGCTCACTGCCTTCATCATGGGCACGGGACCGATTGCCACAACAAGATCGACCTGTTCTCCGGCAATAACTTCATTCAGCATATCCGTAACAAATCCTTTCTTACCACGTGACCCGTCATCTGTGCAGACAATATTTTCATCTCCGATCCTGCTCATCTCATCTTCAAGAATAAAAAGATTTCCGGATCTTGCACCGAGTATATTAATTACTTTATTACCCGCTTCTTTCATCCCCTTAGATATGGGATATAGAGGAGCGATACCAATACCTCCGCCGATACAGACAACTGTCCCGTACTTTTTAATATCAGTAGGATGCCCCAGCGGACCAACTATATCTTTAACTCTCCCGCCCGCCTTCATACCTGCGAGTTTTTTTGTAGTAGTTCCGACTATCTGATAAAACAGAGTAATAGTCCCGTTTGTTTTATCCGCATCTGAAATAGTAAGAGGCATTCTCTCGCCGCATTCATCTGTCCGTAAAATAATAAACTGCCCCGGTTTTCTATGTTCCGCCACATATGGTGCATCGACTATCATTTTCCCAAGTGTGGGCTGGATTATATCATTCGAATGAATATAATGCATTGTGTTATCCTCTTGCTTTTAGATTTGATTTGAAATCAATCAGATTGAAACATACCGGGAATTTCAAGAGAAAAAAAGTATTTTGAACTACATATAATTCTCTGGTAAAACATCTCACCGCCCCTATCCGCCCGTTGGGCACCTTTCCCCATAAATGGGAGAAAGGAGAGTACGAAATGTTAAGTATTTTATCTCCACCCATTAATGGGGGAGATGGCCAAAGGCCAGAGGGGGCGGAAATTATAATTGCAATCTGTTTAAAACAAATGCATTTTTTCTATTTATAAAAATATCATTTTATAAAAATCACATATTTATAGACAGAAACTCCGGCTGCAGAACAGCCGGAGTCTGTAATATTAAACTATACCGTAAGCAAGCATAGATTTTGCAACTTTGGTAAATCCTGCGATGTTCGCGCCCATTACATAGTTACCCTTCTGGCCATAAGCTTCAGAAGCATCTATACATGATTTGTGAATGTTCTTCATGATTCCGTGAAGTCTCTGGTCAACTTCCTCTCTAGTCCATGAAAGTCTAAGACTGTTCTGAGACATTTCAAGACCTGATGTAGCAACTCCGCCGGCATTAGCAGCTTTTCCCGGACCATAAAGTGTTTTGTTGCTTAGGAATATTTCAACAGCTTCAGGAGTTGAAGGCATATTAGCTCCTTCAGAAACACAGATACATCCGTTGTTTACAAGTGCCTGAGCGTGACCTTCGTTGATTTCATTCTGTGTTGCAGAAGGATACGCGATATCAACTTTAATTCCCTGCTCTTTGATTACATCCCAGATGCTCTTTCCAGGATAGTATGTTGCGCCGTATTTATCAGCATACTCTTTGATTCTTCCTCTTCTCACATTTTTAAGTTCGAGGATGAAAGCTAGTTTGTCTGCATCAATTCCTTTTTCATCAATGATTGTTCCGTCAGAATCGCAGAGTGAAATAACTTTTCCGCCGAGAGAGTTAACTTTTTCAACTGTGTACTGAGCAACATTCCCCGCTCCGCTCACTGCAACAATTTTCCCTTTGTGATCAAGACCTCTTGTTGCAAGCATCTCAGCCGCAAAGTATACAGCACCGTAACCTGTTGCTTCCGGTCTAACTAAACTTCCGCCGTACTCAAGAGCTTTTCCTGTAAGTACACCATCATGCTCATTAACGATCTTTTTGTAGTATCCATACATGTAACCGATCTCTCTGCCGCCTACACCTATGTCGCCAGCCGGAACGTCTGTGAACTGACCGATGTGTCTGAATAGTTCTCTCATAAATGCCTGAGTAAATCTCATAACTTCCATATCAGATTTACCTTTGGGATCGAAATCAGAACCACCTTTACCTCCACCCATAGGGAGAGATGTAAGTGAGTTTTTTAAAATCTGCTCAAAACCGAGGAACTTAATAATACCAAGATTTACAGAAGGGTGAAATCTGAGCCCCCCCTTGTATGGTCCGATAGCGTTGTTGAACTGAACACGGAATCCTCTGTTCACCTGAACTTCACCTTTATCATCCACCCATGGAACTCTAAACTGGATTGCTCTATCAGGCTCAACCAGTCTTTCATAGATACCGGCCTTAACAAATTCAGGATGTTTTGCTACCGTAGGCTCAAGAGACTCAAGAACTTCCTGTACAGCCTGAAGAAACTCAATCTGATTAGGGTCCCTCTGTTTTACTTTTTCGTATACTTCTTTCAACATAGACATAGATATTCTCCTTTTTTTAAATGACTCAAAAATAAATTATTTATATTACAAATTACATTGAGCAAGTCGTTGTATCTGTCGCAGGAAGCTCTTCTCAGCTCATAGTGACAATTTTGTAACTTTTCATTTTAAATTATTAAGAATCTGTTACAAAATTGTCTATTGATATTTACTTAAATATTTCGTGTAAATTAAAAGTTTACAAAGCCGTAACATTAGTGAAACAGATCAGCTTTTGAGTAGATATATCAGCCATCAGCGTAAGATCTTCATTGGAAATATCAAAAACTTTCACCACATTTTCAAAAGCAGAAACATCGGGAAGCAGTTCATTTAAACTATTTCTGTAATTAGAAAAAACACCTGAGTTAAATATTACATTATCATTTTCCGGAAATAACGCTATATAAAAAATGCCCGTCTCAACAAGATCATGAAAGAAATGAGACCCGAAAGAGAGTTCCGGCATTATATTCTCGCTCATACGCGCTATTTCAACAAGGACTTTAATATTATTAAGTTCTGAAAATCTTGCCGGGACACCAAGTTCCGGTGTTGTGGTTCCCCATCTCCCAGGCCCCATAAGCATAACCTGAATATTACCGCTTTCTGGAATGAGTCTGTTAAGCCTCCCGACAATTCGGGCAACCTCATATTTTCCGGACTGAGATAAGGCGGAATACCTTTCCGGCTCAACATAAATAACACGTTCAATCCGCTGCACTATGCTCCCGCCAAGGAAATCTCCTTCAGTACTTATGAAAATGTTTTCATCTTTAATATACTCAGGAAGAGATACACCCTTCCCTATACCCTTCGCCTGATAAGGTCTGCATTGCAGCAGATTAATTCTATAATTATCATCAGAAGAGAAATTTACTGTAAACTCAATATCTACCGGATATTTATAGTTATCACGAAGAGTCACAAGCATCTTACGCATCCTGTCCGAAAAATCTGTCTTTGAAAAAAAATTATCAAAACATATAACCCAATGTGTTGAATCTTTAAGATTCATCTCCCTGATTAGAGCTGCAGTTTCGTAATCGGAAATTGCAGCCATATCCATGTTAATATCCGGAATCTCCCGAAGCAGCGTCGCAAGAGGTACAGTTTCAATTACATTCTCCGCAATATTAAGAACATCCACTTTATGCTGTGAAAATTTCCTTAAATCAGCTATTCCCGCATGAGGGCGGAGCATGGGCGAATCGAGTGCGGCAATACGGGGATAATCCCCCTCGACTCTGTCAACAGATCTGGTGCCGAGCCCGAAGACCATGCGGAGCATACCAGCTTCGGGATCCATACCGCTTTTCCATACGTAAGTATTATAGGAAAGCCCCACACCTCCAATATACGGGAAAAAATAGTTCCCGCGATGTGTGCCCGAAACACGCTGAACAAGAAGCGCCATCTGCTCATCGTGTTTATCAAGACCCCGCTGAATACGGTAAGCAAGTGCATCCTCATTCATTGTACTGGCATAGACAGTTCTTATCGCTTTAACAAATTCAAAAAAACGCTCTTCCGGGCTCCCCTGATTTACACAGAAGCAGCTCTCGTACTTCCCCGCAAATGCATGCCCGTATGTATCTTCAAGAAGGCTGCTCGATCTTACGATAAACGGAGATTGCCCGAAATACTCAATAATCTGCTGAAGCTTTTCCCGCACCTCTCCGGGGAAAGTTCCGTCAAGCATCCTATCCCGAAGGATTGAAGCGGTTTTAAAATAACCATCACCGCTTTTATGTTCTAGAAACAGCTTCCACAATCCGTTCTGCACAATATACGTATAAAAAACATCCGAACCTATATAAAATGAATCATGCGGTTCGAGAACTTTGCCCCATTGATTGTCAATATCATTATCGAGAATTTTTCGCGCCATGATCATCCCCACAGCTTTCCCGCCGATAAATCCCGATCCGATAAGCCGCGAATTAATTACAGCAAAATCCTCCAGCCTCAGATTTTTATCCGCAAGTTCAAGTATCCGTTCATCTCTTCCAATCATAAGCCTGCAGAGACGATTCACCATCAGGCTTTTATCATCATCAGATGGAGTCCCGGAAATCATATCTTCTACTTCAATAAAAAGTTTATCCCAGAAATCAAGATTTCTTCGTGTCGTTTCAGATGTTAATTTCTGGAGATAACTTATAAAGTCTGCAACATCAGCGCTGTTGAGTATAGCTTCAAATGAATTCCCTGTACGCTTATGTGGAAAGAACATCGTTGGTGAATACCTGTTCCACACTTTAAGCGGGTGAACAAATATATTGTTTTCAAAACTATGAATATCGATAAGGAGCTGAGTCGTTTCCCTTATCCGCGCAATGGTTTTATAATCATGGTAATTTCTTAAAATCGCGAAGTATGCAACAGTATCGAGTTCAAAAAGGTAAGGGCATGTAATTTTAAAAAAATTTCCAATCAGTAAATCAGTGGCCCATGCGGAGAGCAGATCCGAGAGTGAATCAAAAACATAAAAAGCTTTCAAACCGGCTTCTGCAATAATACGATGAACTTCAAGTGCAAATGATTCGAACCCTGAAAAAGCATTCAGTATATGAATCTCGACCCGATTATCCCCCTCTTCAAAAAGAGGTGCATGATTTGCAAACCTCATATAGTGAATCTTTCTCCCTTCGGCGAAAGAGCTGTTTACAAAAGGAATAACAAACTCCCGGTAATCAGAGATTGAATCGACCTGCCAGACAACATTGTCACCAAGGTTAAGATTATTAATAATTTTATCGAATCCAATTAATCCGCTGCTTACCTGAGTTATCTGTTCCATGAATGCCCCCCTGGCTATTGACACTCCCCGGCCCCCGCACCCCCGAAGGGGGCAAGGCACAATATTTTGCGTAACATGGTCTTGCATCAATCTATCTTTGCCCCCTCCGGGGGTGCGGGGGCCGACAGGCATATTTGCAGATCTGGCTGAAAAAGAAGCAGATGTAAATCTTAAAATTCTACAGTATAATTTATTTCAAACTAAACTTCACAGTATCCCTTACTTTCCGCGCCTTTTCTCTCGCTTCATCAATAGTTGCACCGAGAGCAAGACCAACCCCCATTCTTCTGTGACCGCGTACTTCCGGTTTCCCGAAAATCCTTATCGCTGTAAAATCATCCGCTATAGCTGCATCAATATTTTCGTATACAATATCATCGGTATCACCATCGACAAGAATAGCCGCAGATGCCGCAGGCCCGTACTGTTTCAATGCAGTCACTGGAAGACCCAGGATGGCTCGTACATGAAGCTCAAACTCCGACATATTCTGAGATATAATTGTCACCATCCCTGTATCGTGGGGACGGGGGGAAACCTCACTGAAATAAACATCTTCACCTTTTATAAAAAGTTCTACTCCGAATATTCCAAATCCGCCTATTCCATCAGTAATAGCTTTTGCTATACGCTTTGACTCTGCTAATGCTGTATCACTCATTGGATGAGGCTGCCATGACTCCCTGTAGTCACCGTCTATCTGAAGATGCCCTATAGGGTCAACAAAAGCAGTTCCCCCTTTATGCCTCACAGTAAGCAGCGTTATCTCGTAATCAAAAGGTATAAATTCCTCAACTATTACGCGACCTGCACCGGCCCTGCTTCCCGACTGTGAATAATCCCAGGCCCTGTCAATATCCCCCTCTGACTTAATTACACTCTGTCCTTTCCCGGAGGAACTCATGATCGGTTTAACCACGCAGGGTATGCCGATCTCTTTTACAGCTTCAATAAAACTTTTTTTATCATCTGCAAATTTGTATGGAGATGTTTTCAACCCAAGCTCTTCTGCAGCGAAACGTCTTATACCTTCTCTATTCATTGTCAGTTTTGTAGCACGGGCATTAGGTATTACATTATACCCTTCTTTCTCAAGTTCCATAAGAGTGTCCGTTGCAATAGCTTCAATTTCAGGAACTATATAATCGGGCTTAACTTTTTCAATTATATCCCGGAGTACAGCTCCATCGAGCATATTAAAAACATACGACTCGTGAGCAACCTGCATAGCCGGAGCATTCTCATATCTGTCGCAGGCAATAACATAAATACCAAGCCTCATGGCTTCAATAACCACCTCTTTCCCCAGTTCGCCTGAACCAAGCATCATAAGTCTTGTCTGAGATCTGCCCGTGGGCGTTCCTATTGATGTCATATAAACTCCTTAATAAATCATGAATTGCGTAGATCATTTTCGATCCGCACAATCGTCAACTATTTTTCCATCAAATATACAATAACTGCCGGTTGTAATATAATTCCAAAATTTGAACATACTAATTTATAGCTCAGATCATATTAAAAAAAATAAAAAAATCATGTAAAATCTCAAAAAAAATGAAGTGACATATATATGTTCATTATTTACGGTGAAAAAAGATTTAAATTATGAAAGTAATAATATGACAGAAAAAGCAAGATATAATTTAAAAGATGTCCTTCTGCTGGAAAATCACCACGATTCCGATGAGCTGATGATGCTCAGAGATAATCCCCTGCAATTCATTGATAAAGGATATGATTACATCGACAAATGCGAATACAGTAAAGCTTTCAGAGTATTTACTGCCGGTGCGGGTGTAGACAAAAAAGATCCCGATATTTTAAACGGACTGGGAATATGTTTATGCGAAATGGGTTTGCTAAAAGAAGCCAGGCAGGTTCTTGATTATGCAATACAAATTCACCCGGATGATCCTGTAATTTTTGCTAATATGGCGGGAGTTTTATGGGAGCAGACGGACTACAACAATGCTATATACTATTACACACGCGCCATTGAAATTGACCCGGAAATTGAAGAGACATTTTTTAATCTTATAAATCTCTATATAGAGACCGGTTCTCTCTTCATGGCTCTTATAACATGTACCAGATTTATTGAAACCTTTCCCGATAGTGAAGAAGCTGCGGGTCTTCAAAACGATATAATAATGAACCTTGGGATATCATTTATCTAATCCTGTTCAAATACTCTTCAGCCCCTTTCTTTTCATACGATTCAATCAGTTTTCTAAAATCATCCTTCTTGTCTATTTTCCAGCTATCGCCTTCTTTAATCATTTTAAGAGATATTACCTGACCTATTCCATTCTCAGAGGTATGCTTACTGAAAACTAAATTCAAGTAACATGTATCACCTTCAATAGTTTTCCCGGATACATTATATTCTGAGTTTTCAGGAATAAAACTTAAAATGTCTATTGAAGCTTCATTTTTCATCCCGGTCATTTTCATATACTTATTCATAAGAGAGATAGTATCATCGGTATAAAAATCCATAACAGTCTGGCTGTTGCCCTTTTCACGGACAAATGATAAAACCTCCTCCGGTGAACCGGCCGCTATTTTTCCTCTGCCGCAGCCGGAGTAAAACAGCACAAGCAGCATCAGACATGCAGCAGCATACATTTTATAATTATACATTATCAATGCATCTCTTCCTTTGTTGTAAGATTATTATAAATCTTTAACGCTTTATACTTATGATGCAGCTCGGCAATTACTATCTCTTTTGCGGCAATATTAAGCTCATCCCACATCACTGGTGTTTTAACATCCTGAGCGGTAATCAATAAAACGCCGGTATCTGCTTCAAGATATATAAATTCCGCGAGAATTGTTTTATACCCCGAAGCCGGATCGTAATATGGAAGCTCACAATACAGTTCACTCTTAAGATCTTCAAAAGTTTCAAGTATTTCAAAGACAAAACCGGACATAAGCATGCTTACTTCAAAAGATTTACTTTCAATATCCACCATTTTATTATCGAACTTATCCTTTTCCATTTTCAAAAATCCTCGCTTTCACGCGCCTTTCTGTAAAAACGGAATTTTAAAAGATGAAACTGGATTCCTTTTTTTAATTTTTTCAACTATCGGATAATCTACCGCGGACCATTTGCCGGTAAAAAGTGCCGACATTATCTCTTTAAGAACTTTTTCTTCTAAAGAGTTTAAATCCAGGCCGCATATAAAGTCTACACACCCTGCAGAGCCCGATCGATACATGTCCGCACAAACATTACCATCCTCATTTATGAATAAACATGTTATACTGATCTTACCTCCGCAGCCCGACCTTCCCGATTCACGAAAAACAACATCATCAAAATCAATAGCCCTGCCGTCATCGTCTCCTGAAATATCTAAAACTCTCTCTTTAATTCCCGCTATAAGCTCTTTGTTTTTATTTATAACTAATGCCGGCATAACTTTTTCTCCAGAAACAAAATGGTATATTTTTATATCGGTATAATAACAAAAATGATAAAGTATAATTTGAAACGATTTTTTTAAGCAGGACCTGTATTGAAAGGGAATTTATTATATGCCGCGAGAGGGACTCGAACCCTCACAGGTGTACACCTACTAAGCCCTGAACCTAGCGCGTCTACCAATTCCGCCATCGCGGCATAACATAAATTCTTATAAAACCGGAGCTGTATTTGTCAAACTATTTTCAGATGTATTTTTCAATACTCATTATTTTAAAACTTTTTGCTTCATCATCAATTTTAAAGCTGACCTCTTCACCTGCTTTCTTTCCCAACAAAGCTTTTGCGATAGGTGAACGGTAAGAAAGTATACCCTTTTCAAAGTCAGCATCCCATGGTCCGAGTATTGTATATCTGCCATTCTCTTTACCATCTGCATCAGCTAGTGTTACTCTGGTTCCGATATCAACACTTTCAGTATTGATTTTTGAAGGATCAAGGACATCGGCTTTTTTCATGTCGTCATCAAGTCTGGATATAGCGAGCTTCAATATAGACTGCTTTTCCATGAGAGTATTGTAATCGACATTCTCCCTTATATCTCCCGATGCCTCTGATACAGCTGAAAGCTCTTTAGATAAAGAAACCATTTCAACATTTACCATATGCTCGAATTCAGCTTTTTTACGGCTGTAACCTTCTTTGGAAACTATAAGCTTCTCAACATCGATTTTCCACTCCTCTTCAACAAGATCATGAGCGCTTTGAATATTATCAAAACGTGACTTAACGATCTCTTCAAATTTTTCCAGCTGAGATTCGCCAGCGTAAGGGAGATTTTCAAAAATGTCAAAAATCTTACCAACCAGCTGACGGTCATACTTGTTGACAATTTTCTTAAGAATAGTGCACTCATCATCAAAGATAATTTCCATCATGATATTTTTAAGTCTGTTACCATCTACTTCAATTTTCTTTAATTCGTTCATCAATCTGAAATATGCAAGTACAAGATTCTCTTCTGGATAATCAAGCCAGTCGTAATTCCAGGTTTCAGTAAAAATATTCTTTGCAACCCATATAAAAATATCGGGATACTGTTTAGCATCAGGTATTACCCTGTCGATAAAATGGTTCATTGTATAATACTCATGATTTCTCATAAGAATATTAACAATATACTTGTGAATCCTTACAGGTGTTTCAAAAAGAAGCTCGAACAGCACCGCCGCCCAGTCTTCGCGATTTTCCACGATAAGATTAACAAAATCCTTTTTGTAATCATACGAGCTTATTTTTATAGACAACAGCGGAAGCTCCTGACTGCTCTTTATAAAAGAGATAATCTTCTCTTTAGGAGCATCCAGCTTAATCTTTGATGCATCGGCGTAACTGGAAAGATCCGACAGAATAAAGTATGACAAAATCTGTCTTGTGTTGGAATCTCCTTTCACCTGTTCCATAAAATAATCAATCAGGTAAGAGGCAACCCCCTCTCCCTCTTTTTTATCTATATTATTTATAAACTCAATTGCTATGGTCAGTTTTTCACTAAAAGAATCTGTTGATGTAAACTTACCAAGAAGTTCATCAGCAAATGTAACCGGTTTGTCTCTCATAAAAACAAGATTTTTCTTTTTGTCAGATACGCCGAAAAGAGGATCTTTTTTTATCAAGGTTCTGGCTTTACTCCACCACTTCACCCAGTTTTTATCTTCAACAAAATCAGGGATTAATTCATTCTTAATGTCATCAACAAGAATTTCACCGCCGTATGATTTTATAAGAAGCTCGAAAAACTGCATAAAATTATTCTTAAACATCCCATTCAAGGTATCCGTATCTTCATACTTCATTACATAGATATGATCTTTTGTAATCGGTTTCAAAGAATTCAGGGCCATCTGGATTGACATACTGTGACCCGGTTTTTCCCTGAAATTAACAATAATACCCTCTCCATCTATCTCCTCAATTATTCCAAGGCCCCAGGAGTTGTGAAACACATAGTTCCCTTTATCAAAGACAATATTTTTCTCAAAATCCTGTATGGCAAACTTAACAGGGAATTTAAAATTATTAAACTTTGAAAGCTTAAGAAACTGTGCAAATTGAGAATGACTGCCGTACTTAGCTTCATACAGCTTTACAAGCTCTCTTCTGGAATGGAGGTCTTCAGGTCTGTAAGTGAGGATCTTTTTTAATAATTCAATTGCCTGATCATGATTTTCATCATCTCTATATTTATTGAGCAGAATTTTCAGAACATCTGCTGCAAGATCAATCTGCTTTGCATCAGCTAGCATTCTTTCGATACGTTCGAAAAAAGGCATATCTTCCCATGACACTGTCACAAGTTTCTGCCAGAGCGGAGTGATTTCATCAAAATGTTTTGATTTAATAAAACCCTCAATCGAAAGCTTCATGTACTGAATACTTTTTTCCTGATCCTGATTAACTATGGCAAATGCAAGCTTCTTGGCAACCTGCGCATCAAACCGGTCAATCTTCATCAGGTTTTCCCATACAGGGATTGCTTCTTTATTTCTTCCAAGTCTCTCAAGACTTGTTGCAAGCGAACGAAGTGCAAAACTGCTCTCACCGTATTCCAGAATTTTCTCTGCAATTATTTCTACAACAGCCCATTTATGATTTTCTGTAAATTTTTCGATCAGTCTTTTCAGGTGTTTTTTCTCGTCAATTTTTTCAAACTCATATCCCAGAAGACCCGCTATATATGCGGCTGTAATAGAAGCCGGCTGTTCTTCAAGCTGATCCCTGCATGCATTGATAGCTTCATCAACAGCATCATCCGCCAGAATAGAATTAAAGATATCATCAAGTATTTTAAATCTTGAAATTCCCACATCTTTAGATTCTATTCTCCCCCAGGCTTCTTCCTTAAAAACCGACAAAAGTTTTTCCATTATTTTTTCTTTAGACATTTTTCCATCCCGTAATAGGCAAATTTCACATATTGTTAAAATAGAAAATACCCATCCTATAACTTCGATGGGTATTTTCTGTAACATTACCCCGGTAAACCGGAGATACTTAGCTGATATATTTTAAAGATCTTAACAGTTACTTCTGAGTTCCAGGATTAGTATTAGTAGTCCCCTCAAAATTTTTGTGCAGATCCTGTCCGTCAAAATACACTTCATATGTATCAGTTAAAACTTTTATCTGATCAAAGAAAACATATATATCCGACGAATTTCTGGTACTTGTACTGGAATGCAGACCACTCACATTAGAGACTTCCCTTATAACTATTCGTACAAGTTTAGAAACTCTTGTTGCAGGGTAAGTATCTGAAGATTGAGGAATACTTACCGGTATTTCAAAAACAATCGGTCTCCAGCCTACAAAATTGATAGATTGTTTTTCAAGGATATGCACATCACCCTTAAAATCTTTAATCCACACTTCAATTGTATAAGGAAAACCTCTAGCATGAACCCACATTGAAATAGATTTTGCTCTTCCGGGAAGCTGAATTCCACGTTCAGTAACATCCTTTCTCATTGCCTGATCATATGTCAGAACCGGTGTACGATCTTTCCAGTCAACTTCCATTGGGGGTTCAAGAGAAACAGAATTGTTACCCGGATACCTGAATCTGAAATGAACACCCAGATTCTTTTTCTTTTCTTTACCAAGTCCGGTCGGAGAATAAGCTTCTTCAACCTTCATATCATTTGGACCGCCGTCAACACCTTTCAGCTGAAGATTCAGAATCGGATTTTTTTTCTTTTTTGTCTCGTCATCACCTTTTGTATACGCTTTAGGAGTTGATGTTACAAACCAGCCATCTTCTTCAACCTTTTCAACGATCTTAAGATTCTCAAAATCTTCAATAACAAGAGCTTTTGTCTCATCCCCGCTTACATCAGCGGGTACATTTGTCACGATTTTAGAATCAGCATTTCTGACAGACAGATTTACTATGAACGTAGCTGCCATGCAGAAAGTTATTATAAACATACTGCTCTTTTTAATATTCATATATGACCTCCATTATCCTCATCAACCATTACCAGTTGTCCTTAATATTTTCATCACCAGTAAATTCAGAAAGATCCGTTACTACTCTGAACTGGTCCATATAAAAATAGAAAGGTCCCGGAGCTTCAAAATTATCACTCTCTACAAAGAAAGAGACAAAATGAAGGTTTTTATCCATAACCGCATAATTTGAAGATTGAGGAAGCCATCCCGGTATTATAACAGACATCTCTCTCCAGCCCCAAAAATCGAGTCTTCCAATTTTAAGCTTATGCAGCTGACCCCGATAATCACGGACTTTTACGGAAAGTGTATGCCTGAATTTTCTTCCAAGCACCCATACTCTAATTTCTTTTGCTTTCCCTCTTATGATGTACTCATTAGGCGGGAATACCTCAACTCTGTCAAAACCTCTATCCATAAAATAGCTTTTAACACCAAGAACAAATCCGTTCTTGTGAGTAATTCCTGTTTCTTCCTCTTTTGTTTCGTCAGCAAACTCTTTACCAACTTCACCATTTTCATTAACCGGCTGACCATCCTTCATAGGTCTGGGTTTACCGGGATATTTTCTGATTTTTGTTTCTCCCAGCGGACATGTCGAAACAGCTCTCCAGTCTTCACTATCTTCGAAATCGTTAAGCCAGTCAATGACAAGACCGTCCAATTTCTGTTTATCGCCTGTTGTCTGATTATTTGTTGCTGTTCCTTCCTGGGCGAGCAGGTGCGAACCCCCATTGCCGATAAGAAGAACAAATGTCCCGAGAAGAATCGACAATGCAGCCACTTTCAACTTCCTGTTCATCGTAAACTCCTTTAATCAATATTGATTAATTACGCTAATATAATTGAATAATTATACCATACACTTTTTATGTCGGTACAAAAAAAAGAAAAATTAAATAAATAATCTTCCATTTAAAATAATACTCTACATTTAAATTTAAATATAATAATGATCTTTGTCAAGGAAAATAATCAGATGTAAAATTTGTATAAAAATAATTAAAAAAAACATGCTGATGCGACATAAACATAGAAAATTTACTATAAATTTAATATCTGGTAACA
>JBBRFT010000059.1:0-16257 GCA_038241375.1 Spirochaetota bacterium | reverse complement strand
TATCGGTAAGGATTAATTTATCACCTGACTGAAGTATAAAACCTTTTTCAGAAAGTGAGTTTAGAATAACATCAAAGTTATCTTCCAGAGCTTTAAGAGAATCGGTCAGAACTTTTTTAGTATCCATACTGTCGTCTGTGTTTTTTTTATTGTTTCTGAATATTCGTAAAATCTGGGATTCTATCAGGTTAAGTTCATCTTTCATATACTCGCCTCCATATTTGTTATATGTTAAAATATAACAAAACTAAATTTTAAGTCAAATTCAGGTGCGAAATATTAAAATAAAAATGTAATAATTTTAAAAAAATTAGCAGTAATCTGGAGCAGTGGGAGAAACATGAGTTTCTGGAGATATGTTTGTATAGTTTGCATAAAAAAATCCTGATATCTCTATCGGGATTTTTTATGGGTGACCGACGGGGCTCGAACCCGCAACGACTGGAACCACAATCCAGGGCTCTACCATTGAACTACGGTCACCATGTTAAAGATTTTTATCTACGCCCGATAAGATTCGAACTTATGACCCACGCCTTAGAAGGGCGTTGCTCTATCCATCTGAGCTACGGGCGCATCTGATAGTTGATGAAATTGTTAATGTAATTAGAAAATTACAATTCGGGGCGAGAGGATTCGAACCTCCGATCTCATGGTCCCAAACCACGCGCTCTACCGGACTGAGCCACGCCCCGCACTGGAACGATTGTCAAACTATCCGATGCCAGAATTGTGTCAATATTATTTCTAATTGAATTTACATTTTTTGAGATAATATAAATTTTTTTTGAATTTTGGTACGATTTTAAAAACTCAATTATAATTTGCAATATAGCGGTTAACGATTGAATTAGACCTTGCCATTTCGAACGTATGTGAGAAACCTTAGATTTCTCACATACGTTCGAAATGACAGATTGCGAACTATTTCATTCGTTAAATGCGCTAGTGTCTTTATATATAATTATTACTTTGAATTATCCTGAAGTTTTTATTATGCTTGATTTTAGAGGGTAAGGGCTGATATTTGAATTAAATATCAGTTTTAATTTTTTAGTGTATATCTTAGTGAAAAATTAAAGGCGATACTACCGTAATGCTTTCGACAGCGGATAGAGCAATTTTTTTATTACAAACAAACGTAGGAATCATTACTGTTTTAAAATATGAAATATTGAGGATTGATTCAATGGATAGAATACCGGTTATCAATAAAAAAAAATGTACAGGTTGCGGAAGGTGTGTCGAAGTCTGTCCAAAAGATGTCCTTTATCTGAACGATCGAAAGGCAGAATTGAATGAAAATGAATGCATGCTCTGTTCGCACTGTTATGCTGTATGTGATTTTGATGCAGTCTCTTTTGGTCAGGAGCTTGAAAGTATTAAATTTGAAACTTTTAAATATAAAGAACTTGTAGTCGGTTCTTCAAATATATCTCCCGAACTTCTTGTAAATGCATTCAGGTCAAGGCGTAGCATCCGGAAATATAAAAATGAAGAGATAAACAATGATATCCTGAGAGACCTTATAGAATTTGCCGTAACAGCACCTTCCGGAAGCAATTGCCAGGAGTGGGAGTTTACCGTGATAAACGGACGGGATAAAGTCTGGGAGTTTGCAGTACGGATTAGAGATTTTTTTATCAGAATAAATAAATTGGCCGGAAATAGATTTATCAGATATCTCTCATTTCTATTTATGGGGAAAGCTCTGATTAATTATTATAATAATCATTATGAAACTGTAGAACGTGCGATTAAAGAGTCCGAGGCTGGTGTCGACAGACTATTTCATGGCGCGCCGTGTGTCATCATTGTTCATAGCCCCATTGGAGGGAGTACTCCAGTGGAAGATGGTTCATATGCTTCTTATAATATATGTATGCTGGCTCATTACATGAATCTTGGAACCTGTCTTATCGGTTTTGCCGTGGAAGCATTAAACCGGAGCTCTGATATAAAAAATGATCTTGATATTTACGAGAAGAACAGAGTGCATTCGGTAATAGCGATCGGGAAACCTGATGTTAAATTCCGCAGACATTCACTCAGAAAAAAATATTCAGTTGAATTTATTTAAGAATTATCGGATGGGGCAGGTATGGGATTAAAAGATTTTAATATTGATATTAAACAGATTCGTTCTTTTCTTGAGGTGGTAAATGAAAAGAGTTTTACAAACGCTTCAAGAAATCTTAAGATAAGTCAGGCATCAATAAGCCATCAGATAGGACAGGTTGAGAAGATGCTTGGCGTGAAGCTTATAAACCGGAACAGCCAGGATTTTTCAATGACAGACGAAGGGCGTATCTTCGTAAAATTCTGTAATAAAATAATGAAAGATATTGAAGGTTTGAAAACTGATATTCAGGCTGGTACTTTCGGTGGTGTTGTAAATATAATATCGAGTTCAATACCCGGCGGATATATTCTCCCGGAAATCCTTTCGGGTTTCAAAAAGAAAGAGAAGGGTGGAGTCTATTTTAAACTGGAAATCGGCAACAGCCGCGAAGCTGTTGAAAAGATTAAACAGGGCGAAGCCGATATTGCAATTGTCGGGAGAGAGATTCGCCATCCTTCGTTAACTTATACAAAAATATTTGAAGACCGGATTGTACTCGTTGCAGGTAAAGATTATACCGGGTCGGTAAAGTTAAATGACTTGAGAACCATCCCCCTTATTCTGAGAGAGAGCGGATCAGGGACAAAAAATGCCGCTGAAATATATCTCAACCAGCTTGACATTATACCATCCGAGCTTAATATCGTAATGGAATGTTCATCTCCCGAGGGCATTAAAGAGGGTGTAATCAAAGGGCTGGGATTGGCTTTTATCTCAAAGCTTGCTATAGAAGATGATGTTAAATCAGGGAAATTACGAATTCTTGATATAAAAGGGCTTGATATAAAAAGGGACTTTTTTCTGGTAACATCTAATGTGAAATCTCTGCATGAACCGGCAGGAAGACTTGTATCATATATTCTCGAAAATTATAAGAAGGTGTAGTGATGAGTGAAACCTGCAAGCCGCTCAATGTAATGAGGCTGACGGAATCTGTAACCGGAGCCGGTTGAGCAGCAAAGATAGGTCCGGAGGATCTATACAGTGTCATGAGCGGATTAACTATCCCTTTTGACAGCAATGTTTTAGTGGGTAGCAGTGCGAAGGATGATGCCGGTGTTTACAAAATCAGCGATGATATGGCACTTGTACAGACCCTCGATTTTATTACTCCCGTGTGTGACGATCCATTTGAGTTCGGCAGGATAGCTGCGTGCAACTCACTTTCTGATGTATACGCAATGGGCGGAGTTCCAATTACCGCCATGAATATTGTCGCGTTTCCGACGAAGAAGTTTTCTCTTGATATACTGGGAGAAATTCTTAAAGGCGGACTTGCAGTTATGAATGAAGCCGGTGTTCAGCTTCTTGGCGGACATAGTATTGATGACCCCGAACTTAAATATGGTCTCTCTGTAACAGGGAGAGTTCATCCTGATAAAATATACCGGAATAATACTATAAAAGCCGGGGATTCACTTGTTCTTACAAAGGCTCTGGGTACCGGAATTATTGCCACTGCAATTAAAGCTGATTTAGCCGATCCGGGGATTGCAGATGAATTTATTAAGTCAATGGGTACATTGAATAAATACGCAGCTGAGATTATGTTTAAATATAATGTTAATGCCTGTACTGATGTAACAGGTTTCGGTCTTGCAGGTCACATTCTTGAGATGCAGGAGGGGAGTGATTTTTCTGTGATTCTCAACTCTGCCAGTTTACCTTTGCTTGCTGGTGCTCTGGAAAATGCAGCTATGGGGCTGATCCCGGGAGGGCTTTACAGAAATAAAACTTACGTGGGCGCCCGATGTATAATTTCAGATAATATATCACGTGAAATTGCTGACATTATTTTCGATCCCCAGACATCCGGCGGTCTTCTTATATCTCTTCCTCATGGTGAAGCTGAAGAGATGGTAATGGAAATGCGGCAGTCCGGAATTACTTCTGCTTCAATTATCGGAGAAGTCAGAATGTCAGAAAAAAAGATTATAATGCTGACATAAGACTTCACCTGATAAAATCCACATCATGTTTTAAATATATCTGTCATTTCGGCAAGTTCTCTTGCTCTGTCGGATATATTTTCACTGGCTGATGCAGTCTCTTCGACAAGTGCTGCGTTCTGCTGAGTCATCATGTTAAGCTCATTGATTGCCATGTTCACCTGATCTATACCAGTTTTCTGTTCATATGTTGAAGCAGTTATCTCTCTCATGAGATTTGAAACATTCCGCACCGATTCTACAATTTCTTTAATGGCTTCCCCGCTGTTGTTCGCCTGGGTTGTTCCGATTTCAATTTTTGATATAGATTCATTAATAAGAGTCGTAATCTCTTTCGCGGCTGATGCCGATCTTTGTGCAAGATTTCTCACTTCTGCGGCAACAACTGCAAATCCTCGCCCCTGTTCTCCCGCCCGGGCAGCCTCAACGGCCGCATTCAACGCAAGAAGGTTTGTCTGAAATGCGATGGAGTTTATTACAGATGTGATGTCTCCGATTTTTTTGCTTGAGTTGCGGATGTCATTTATCGAAATAACAGCAGAGTGAACCATCTCACCCCCTCTTTCCGCGAAGGTCAGTGAAGCTTTTGAGGTATCACTTGCACTGACAGAGCTTTCCGTGTTCTGGCTTATATGAGATGTGGTTTCTTCCATAGTTGATGCTATCTGCTCAATTGCAGATGCCTGTTGTGATGTCCGCTGGGCAAGTTCCTGATTACCTCTGTTTATCTGATCGATAGATTCATGAAGATATTTCATTGAAGACTGAACAGCTGAAAGAGTTTTACCGAGATTTTCAGTGGCAGAATTTATACTTTTTGCAAGCACACCGATTTCATCATCTCTTACTGAATATTTGACATCCATTCTGCAGGTTAGATCGCAATCTGACAATCTTTCAGCAAGATATGATGTATCCTGAATCGGTTTTGATATTGAGTCGGCGAATTTTATTGAAACTATTAACAGAATAATAACGACAATCAAAGCTGCTGAAAGCATAATAACAACTATGTAGTTTATGTATTTATCGTATTTTTCTCTTTTTTCAGATATTACTTTATCAATGTCATCTATATAATTACCTGTACCGATTATCCATCCGTAAGGTGCATAAGCAAGAGTGTATCCTCTTTTAGGGTCCGGATTTGTCTGTCCGGGTTTCGGGAACCAGTAATCGGAAAAACCTCCTCCTGCTTTTTTACCGTTCTCAACCAGTTCTTTGATGAAGTCTTTTCCTTTTGCATCTTTATCGTTTATTCTCGATTTACCTTCTACTTTAGGATTAGGGGGAAGGAGGACATTTACACCTTCATAAGTATCAAGCCAGAAGTATCCCGATCCGTTATAACGTATTGTTCTTATAAGTTCTTTTGCGATTGCTTTACCCTCATTATCCGTAAGCTTCTTTTCATTCTGATATTTGTTTACTGAATCGAGGAGGGTGTGTATATTCTGTACCTGGTTCATTATATTTTTATCGAAATTTTCAAGTATCTGTTTTCTGTTTTCTTCGAGTATAAGATTGCTGAATTTGTAAACTGATGCAGTAACGGCAATAACCAGTAGTATAATTGATAAAAGACTACCTCCAGCCATGAGCAGAATTATTTTTGTTCTAATACTCTTCATGAATACACCCCGGTAATTTAATATTTTTCTATTAAAATTAAAAGTATAAGATATAGCAACAAATTAAATATAAATGTTATGATTTAGAGTTAAATCATAAGTAAGTAGAGTAATACTAATATTTTAACACTTATTTATGAATAATTTTCTCGTCGTCACGGGCAGCAGGATCTATGACTGCTCAAAACAGTTGGAATTTTATCTCAGCCGCACCTTGGGCGCGGCTTAACTTAATGACATTGTGCTTCGGGGGAGCTAAGGAGAAAAATTATATTTAATACTCTGATCTGAAAGATCCGGACGGAGATACCAAAATTTCATCATACAGTATTGACGGGGTCTATGCAAAGAGTATTGCGGGAATTCTTTTTTTTATAATAGCGACTTTACTCTGCCGACTTCACCGCTCTGGAGTCTGACTTTGATGCCGTGAGGATGAGACGGAGAGTTGGTGAGAATATCTTTTACAATTCCTTCTGTAAGTTTCCCTGTGCGTTGGTCATTCTTTAATACAATTGCGACTTTTATTCCGGTTTTTATTGAAGAGCGTTTTGTTCCATCCATTTTCAACTCCAGATTATCTGTTTTTAAAATGTTTTGTCAGGAACCGGTCAAGATGATTGGCAAATGCCTGACGGTCACGACTTGAGAACGGCGCATGGTTCCCTGTGGTTAAACCGCTGTTCCTCAATTCATCCATGAGGTCACGCATGGCCAGGCGTTCCTTGATATTTTCTACAGTGTAGAATTCCCCTCTTGGATTGAGAGCATAACCCCCTTTGGTGACAACTCTGTCAGCAAGGGGAATATCCGCAGTAATTACAAGATCTCCCGGTTCAACAATCTCCGCGATGCGGTCATCTGCTTCATCGGGACCTGCAGCTACTATTATTGAAGAGATGAATTGAGATTTCGGGTGCTTCATGGGCTGATTTGCAACAAGTATCAGCGGTATAGAGTTCCTCTCAACAGCTCGGAAAAGAATGTCTTTTATAACAACGGGTGTTGCATCAGCATCAATTAGTATCTGCATAAAATCCTTATCAGTATTTTTTATAATTTAAATCTTTTATCCACTGAGGATCTTTGGTCGAACATATTATTTCAAGTTTAATTCCTGAATCAATTATCTGCTGTGAAATATTGAAGAACCCCTTATCTTCAGTGATCAGATATATTTTATCAGGTCGGGAAGATTTTTCATTAAGTATGAGCTGAATCATATTCTGGATTTTATAGTCAGCAGAGTTTTTTGCAATCCCTTCTGTCTCTATAAGAATCCATCCGTTTTCAAGAAGTTTTTCTTTTCGCGCTTCTTTAATTTTTGAGTAAACAACATAAAGTTTTTCATCTTCAGTTCTGCCGGTATGAAGCATTATCCGTTCAAGATTATGAAATGAAACATTTTCTATATCCCAGAAAAAGTAAACAGCCATGATTGATCTACTCCGGAATAATAAAATGAATTGACTTTGAAGTTAAATAATGTAAAACTTATAAAATCCAGTACTTCTTACGCTTGGGAAATTATCTGTAAGTAAGTGCCGAACTTAGTAAAATATGCCACTTATTTACGAAATATCTTTTTTTAATTGTTTTTGTCAAGAAAGTAAATAACTCTTATAAATAAGGAGAAATACATGTTCCATCTTTTTACTCTGCAGGGGAAACGGATCGATGCGCCACTGGAGCATTTCTCAGGGAACGTAAGGGTTCATCACTCTAAAAATACAACCCGTGCTAAAAAATTTGAAGTGGGTGATCCTTCTTCTGAGAGCAACGAAGTGGAGAGCCCTATAAATTACGGCGCGGATGTATATAAAGAAGCATCCCGTATGGAAAATGAAAAGTCACCGGTTTTTCATTCTTCAAGTATTATGAGTTCACCTGTGTTCATGGTTGCACCTGAGATTCCAGTTCATGATGCATGGCTTCAGTTTATAGAAAAAAAAGTGCATCATATGCCTGTAGTTAATGAAAAAGGTGAGATTGTCGGAATTGTTTCAGACAGGGATCTGCTGAAAAAGCTTATTATAAATGATGGAGTTGTTGAGTCCTCACGGAATGTTACTGTAGAAGAAATTATGTCTAGTGATGTAATAGCTACTACACCAATGACCGATATTCGCCGTATTGCGAAAGTGATGCTTGATAATCATATCGGCGCTATGCCTGTTGTAGATCCCGAGGGTGCGATTGTGGGAATAATAACAAGAAGTGATATACTTTATGCTATCATTCACCAGCCGGAATTGAAGTTGTGGGCTTAATACGGTATCCTCTTTAATTTTAAACTAATTTTTATACATTATGAAGAAAAATTTGGGTTATTTTAAATCTATATTTAATTGAAATTAACTTTTGGTCTAATAAAGAGGATTCTGTGGAAAAGAATTTTATAAACAGTCAGAGTTATACTGATGAACAGCTGGCTTCAATCTCTTCTATTTTTAATAATTTTGGAGATTATATGGTCGTATATGGTTCAGAAGGTGAAATACTTTATATTAATTCAAATCTCTTAATTACTCTTGATTATTCAAGTGATGACATTTTTAAAAAAAATATAAATGATTTACTATTTAGCTGGAGTGAGGAAAATACTCTTAATACATTTGAGTATCTGAATTACACAGACAGGCAGATCTTTCGTGGAGATTTACGGCGAAAAAATGGGGGTAAAGTTCCGGTTAAAGTAAAAAACACATTCATATTTTACAACGGAGTAAAAGCAATACTCTCAATTTCTCATGATATCTCCGTTGATCTCAATATTGAAAGGGCTGAGCGTGAAAAATTCCGCATTTTAAGGGAAAATCTCGGAGGAGTTATACTAGCCATCGCGAACGCTGTAGAGGTCCGTGATTCATATACGGCAGGTCATCAGCAGAGAGTAAGTAACCTGGCCAGGAAAATTGCAAATCAGATGGATCTTTCCCCGCATACAATTGAAGGTATAAGAATAGCGGCGTCAATTCATGATATCGGTAAAATTGCAATTCCATCAGATATTTTGAATAAGAGTCATAGTCTTCTTGAAGCAGAGTTCGAACTGATTAAGCATCATACAAATATAGGGTTTCAAATACTCTCCCCAATAGATTTCCCATGGCCAGTCGCGGCAATTGTTCTTCAGCATCACGAGTGTGTCAACGGTTCAGGATATCCTCTGGGCCTTGAAGGTTCGATGATGCTGCTTGAATCCAAGGTTGTCGGGGTTGCTGATGTAGTTGAGGCGATGTCGACTCATCGTCCATATCGTCCTGCGCTGGGGATAGAAGCTGCTATAGAAGAGATAAATAAATTCAGCGGGATACGTTTTGATTCAGATGTTGTAGATGCATGTACCGAATTGTATAAAAATGGCGATATCGATTTTGATCATTACAGCATTACAAAACAAAATAAGGGGAAAAGATTCTTTTAATTCTGTAAATTATCTACATTGGGTCAAATATTTACTATCGAATTCATCTTTTGTCATAACATTAAAAATTTTATCAAAAGTTGCGATTTTGAAAATCTGTTTAATATTATCGTTCAAGTTGATTAACACAAACTCCGTACCTTGCAATGAAAATGCCTTTAATTGTTTAATTACGCGGCTGATACCGAAGGAATCAATAAACTGGACACTTCTCATGTCAAATGCTAAAACATCAATATCAGAATTCAGATATTGTTTACAGACGTTATCGATTTCGTTAACTGTAATCATTGTAATTTCTCCTGAAATGTAAATGATTACGGCGTTGTTCTGTTCTTCAACATTGAATACTGACATTCTTCTTGGTCTCCTGTATTTGGTATTCAATAAATGTTATGTTTTTATTTGTCAACAGCAAATCTGAAAAATAATATCCAGTGGGGTGTGCTTTGCGTTGTGCACCATAAAATAAACTGAAGCCCTTTGTTAATTTAAGGACAAAAGAGAATATTACTTGCGATTCTAATAATATTATTTTTCATTGATTTACAGTATTAATTAACATATATACTGGTTTGAAATAAAAGATTATATATCACCATTGTTTATGGAGGGTTGTTATGCAGTGCTCAAACTGCAAAGGTTCAGATTTAGAAAAATCATTATATGATTATTATATTTGTAAAAACTGCGGAAATATAAATTATGACAGATTAACTTACGGTAAGAAAAAAAATCCGCTTAATGAATATTATTTCGTAGCAGTACTGGGAGTAATTGTTATAATAGTTGTAATACTTATACTTCTTTTTATGACTGTTTTAAGCAGAAAAAATCAGATTCCACAAATTATACAAAAATCGGAGATTCAGGCAGAAAAAAAATAATTCTCTGCCTGAATAATTCTCATTCATGAAAACGGTACTATCGTAAGCTTAGTTATCCTGGAGTTGTTTTTTTATCTCTTTAAGTTTTTCAATATCATCGGGAGTCAGAGTTTTATCATCATTGACTGCCTTGGATATTATTCCGATTAAAAGTCCTCTTGAATAATCATCTACAGATAAGCTGCTTTTTTTCATCAATCATTTCCTGAAATTAATTTAAAATATTTAGGCTAATTTTTGCTTTTGTTTTAAGAAATAAATAGTAATGATTATTGTCAACTTCAAAATCTTATTATTCCAGTCAGTTGTGAGATGGGGCGAATTACTTTAAGGGGTGCGGATGCTTCGCATATGCGGAAATAGGGGATCAGGATGCTTTATCATTTGGAATTAAATTTTCTGCTGATCTATAAAAGAGTAATAATCTTGACTTTACGATAATATGATTATAAACATATCTGATAAAAGTATTGGTTTTAGATCATAATATTTTACATATGTTGTGTTTGTGATTTTTGGTTTATTAGTATAACAAAAAAAAATAAATCTTTGCGGGACCTATATCGATGAATCAAAAGAAAGACATAACGATTCTCCTTGTTGAAGATGAAGCAATTATTGCTTTATCCGCGAAGAAGGTTCTCGAAAAATATGGTTATAATATTATTTTAGCCTCTTCGGGAGAAGAGGCATGTAATATTGCCGCAAATAATTCAGATGTGGATCTTATTCTTATGGATATTGATCTTGGTGATGGTATTGACGGCCCGGAAGCAGCAATCAGGATTTTGAGTAAAAGAACAATTCCTGTGGTATTTTTATCGAGCCATACAGAGCCGGAGATTGTTGAAAAAACAGAGCAGATTACATCTTACGGTTATGTAGTGAAAAATTCAGGGACTACAGTTCTTCTTGCATCGATAAAAATGGCATTCAAACTTTTTGAAGCAAACAGGCAGATTCAGGAAAGTGAAGTTAAACAGAGAGCTATGATCTCCAACATCTCAGATGTAATCGGGATAATAAGTTCTGATGGTATTTTTAAATATAAAAGTACAAATATTGAAAAATGGTTCGGATGGGAGCCAAGTGATCTTGTCGGGAAAGATTACAAAATTACTATTCATCCAGAAGACACGGAAAGAATAGTAAAGGAGTTCCTGAAACTCTTTCAGGTTGATAATCTCACCATTAGTGTTGAATTCAGGTACAGATGTAAAAACAATATATATAAATGGGTAGAACTTACTGCCGTTAATTGTATTAACGATTTTGCGATTAATGGTGTATTGATAAACTATCATAATATTACTGAACGTAAACAGGCTGAAGAGGCAATTGAAAAAAGAATCATTGCTTTGACCCGTCCATTGATGCATGATACTGCTGTTGATTTTAACGATTTGTTTAATCTTGACGACATTCAGATTATTCAGGATCAATTTGCATCGGTAACAAATGTCGCTTCTATCATTACCAGTCCGGATGGCACACCTATTACACGACCGAGTAACTTTACACATCTTTGTGAGGGGATTGTCCGGAAAACAGAAAAGGGACTTTGCAACTGTTATAAGTCTGATGCTGAACTCGGTGCACCGGATTTACAAGGACCGATTGTTAAGCCCTGTCTTAGCGGCGGTTTATGGGATGCCGGAGCAAGTATAAAAGTAGGGGGACATCATATAGCTAACTGGCTTGTCGGGCAGGTACGCGATGAAACTCAGACTGATGAAGCGATGCTGGCTTATGCCAGGGAAATCGGTGCGAATGAATTTGAGTTTTTAAAGGCATTTCATGAAGTTCCTTCGATGTCTCAGGACCAATTCCGGAAAGTGGCTCAGTCGTTATACACTCTTGCCAATCAGCTCTCCAACTCTGCATATCAGAATATAGAACAGGCACGTTTTATTAATGAACGGAAAGATATAGAGCGTGCACTTCTCGAAAGCGAACGGAATTTGCGTCTGGTTACTGATAACATGACCGAAACTGTATGGCTCATGGATATGAATCTGAATATTACATGGATGTCACCTTCAGTGGAAAAAACCAGGGGATATACTCGTGAAGAATTAGCGGGACTTTCACTAAATCAGCATATTACAGCGGAATCATTTGCCGTAATGATGAAGGCAGTCGCAGAAGAATTAACTCCTGAAAAACTTAATGATCCTGATACCGAAATTGTTCATTATTTTGAACTCGAATTCTATCGTAAAGAAGGGGGTACATTCTGGGGTGATACTTCCGCCACGGTAATTCGTGATTCAGAAGGGAAACCCTCTGGTATTCTGTGTACCGGACGGGATATATCAGAGCATAAAGCGGCAAATAAAGCACTTATTGATGGCGAAAAGCGGCTTTCTTATGCCATGGAAGCCACTTCTGACGGATTATATGATATGAATTTAGTTACCGGTGAAATATACTGCAACAGTCGGTACTATAACATGGTGGGCTATGAATTATACGAGATTCCGGCATCAATAGAGGCATGGGGATCGATGCTTTATCCCGATGACAGAGATTATGCAGTCGGCAGGCTTATGGATATGCTGGCTTCAAAAAATGAATTTATGGAGATGGAGTATCGGATAAATACAAAGAGCGGCGGCTTTATATGGGTTCTGGACAGATCTAAAATAGTCGAGTACGATGACTCAGGGAAACCTGTTCGAATTGTGGGAACGCATGTTGATATAAGCGAACGTAAAGAGGTTGAAGAGGCTCTGCGGAACAGCGAAAAGATTCACCGTTTACTGGCAGATAATGTTTCCGATGTAATTTGGACAATGGACTTTTCAGGTCATTTTACTTATATCAGCCCATCTGTAAAAAAACTACGAGGTTATACTCCCGGAGAGGTTCTGCAGCAGTCTCTGCAGGATTCATTAACTCCCGAATCAGCGGCAATAGCGCAGGCAGCATTTGAAAATGCTGTTGTGCAGATTTCGATGGGATTAGATGATCCTGTCTTCCATGGTGAGATTGAACAGCTTTGTAAAGATGGCTCTACAGTCTGGACAGAAGTCCGTACAACTTTAATGCGTAATGATGCCGGCGAAGTTGTGTCAATTTTAGGCGTAACAAGAGATATTTCGGAAAGAAAACTTTCAGACTTAATATTGAGAGAAAGTGAAGAAAAATACAGACTCCTCGTTGAACACTCATCGGATCTTATATGGAGTATTTCCCCTAAAGGTGAGTTCCTATATATATCACCTTCAATTGAAAGGATTTCAGGTTACACTCCATCGTCAGTGACTGGAACTTTTTTTAAGTCATATGTTCACCCTGATGATTTAATACTATTACAGGAACACATTGGGAAAAATATTAAATCTGAAAAAGCAGGGAGTGGTCTTGTAATCAGGATGAGGCATTCAGATGGTGAATGGTATTTTCATATGGGAACATCAGAACCGGTTTACGGTTCTGATGGAAATATAAAATCAATAGTTGGTGTTTCCCGGGACATTACTGAGAGAATAGTGTATGAAAATAAAATTCAGAATCTTTTAAATGAAAAAGAGCTGATTTTAAAAGAGGTGCATCATCGGGTAAAAAATAATATGTCAACAATACTTAATCTCCTTACATTACAGCTTGATATGCAGGAGAGCCCGGAAACCAAAGGTGTTCTTTTTGATGCTGCGGGCCGCGTGCAGAGTATGATGGTATTATATGATAAACTTTACAAGTCAGATAGTGAAAGTGTACTTTCTCTAAAAGAGTACTTTACAGCTTTAGTCGAAGAGATAATAAGCATCTTCCCCAGGAGAGAATCTGTAAAAGTTAAACTGAACATGGAAAACATTATGCTCAGTACAAAAATTCTATCTCCTCTGGGTATCATAGTAAACGAGCTTATTACCAATTCAATGAAGTATGCTTTTTCAGATTATGACAACGCAGAGATTAGTTTAACTGTTTCCATGAAAAAGAGTAGTGTGCAGATTATATTCAGAGATAACGGCAGAGGGCTCCCTGAATCTGTTTCAATTGAAAGTTCTACAGGTTTTGGAATGCAGCTTATCAGTATGCTCACATCTCAGATCGGAGGCCGGATTAGCATTGAACGGGCAGGCGGTACCTGTTTTACAATTGAATTTGAGATTTAGTTTTAAAATAGGGTTTTTAGTCTTCGAACAATTTAACCCTTATCGATAATATCGCCCCTGGCTTTTAGGTCCATAATAATTCTGTCGAACATCTCCTTATCAATTTTATATAAAAATAGCTGATGCGGCAGAGTGATGGAGTTAATTTTTAAGGTTTGGTAATTGATGATGTTTATTAAATTAAATATTCAACACCTTTTTATACTTTATAAATAGGAAAGGAATTCCTCAACTGTAAGATTAGTTCCTTTGATAATATTGGCGAGAGTTCCTTTCTTCATGTCCCGATTGTGCTGAGGCACAACAACCATAAGACCCTCTTTTACGTAGATTCTATGGCTGCCCTTTTGTCGTTGAAAGACAAAACCGATATTCAAAAGTACACGGATAACATCTTTAGGTTTAAGTGAGGGGAGGTGAGGGCTCATATGGAAATACAGACTTCTGCAATATGGATATCATCAATTATTATTGAGTTATTAAGCTCATTCTGGGTCTCAAGATATAGCTCAACAGCCTCTTTGATATTGGCAAGGGTTTCATCGTAAGTTTCTCCCTCTGAAACACATCCGGGTAGTTTAGGTACAAAAGCAGTGTAGCCGCCTTCTTCCTGAGGTTCTATTATTATTTTATAAAAATACTGCATCAGTAATGTTCTCCCTGTTTATAATCAGAATGTGCTTCATGCTTGTAATAAAATAATAATATCACTGGCTTTTGTCAATAAGAAATGTATGAGGAGCAGGTGTTGCACATCAAACTTGAATCCGGCCCATTTATCATTTCTAAAATTTTCTGAGTCTTCGAACAATTTAACCCTTATCGATAATATCGCCCCTGGCTTTTAGGTCCATGATAATTCTGTCGAACATCTCCTTATCAATTTTATATTTAGTAAGATATACAATAAATCCGGCAAGTATCAGAATAAGTGGTATTATCATCATTGCAAACTTCATCATGAAAAGTCCCTCAGGCGTTACCATGTTCGGATTATCCGTTGCATCGTTTATACCGGAGAGAATTACCGTTGCGTTAACTATGCTCGAACCGATTGCTCCCCCCATTTTGTAGATGAACGGCTGAAGCGACAGAGTGATGGAGTTGTTTCTTTTTCCGGACTTCCATTGACCGTACTCAATTGTATCTGTGAGAAACATAAGCATAAGCAGTTGAATAAAAGCCTGTCCGATAAAAATAAGTATACCCGCTGTCCCGATATAAATCATATTCATTGGTGAAAAAAAGAAAACAATATATCCGGTTACTACAAGTGCCGTTGCTGCAGAATAAAGCTGTTTCCTGTTGTAAAATCTGCTGAAGAAAGGGAAAATTAGAAGCGCAAATATCTGTGATACTCCAAGAATAAGCGCAAAGACTGTATACATTCCTTCATCTTTATAAGCATACTTGAAGAAGTAGAGCCCGAAACTTGCAGTTGTTATATAACCGATCATAAAAAGAACCATCGATAGCGCTGTAAAAAGAAGCTGGTCGTTTTTAAATAATGCATCGAACATCCCATTCAGAGATTGTGAGTATGAAGTCATAAAAAGATTTTCCGGCAAATTAACTACGAAAAGCGTTATAGCCTGTCCGATCCATAAAATTGCTACAACTATAAGAGAAAAAACAAAGTAAGCGTTTTTCATATTACCGGTTATATTTCCAAGTGCCGTTGTTACAGGAATGATTCCTGCAACAACGGTGAAAAGACCGATGTTCGCACAAATACGAGCGAGGGCTCCGATCTGTTCCCTCTCTTTCTGATCCGTTGTCAGAGATGGAAGCATTGACCAGTATGAGATATCATTTGTCGTAAATGCAATCCCCCATAACAGATAGATGACCGCGAACATAGACACATAAGCCGCACCAGATAAAGAAAAATCTGAGAAGAGTATAATCGTAAGGAGACCGGAGCAGAAAGCGCCGAATAAGATCCATGGTTTAAATTTACCATATTTTGTTTTAGTGTTATCAACTATCGTACCCATAATAGGGTCATTCAGAGCGTCGAAAACTCTTGCAAAAAGCATAACTCCGGTTATCCACCACATTATATTGCTGGAGAGATTGAGAATGTCCGTGAGATAAAATATCAGATACATACTTAC
>JBBRFT010000058.1:0-16707 GCA_038241375.1 Spirochaetota bacterium | reverse complement strand
CTCCATTTGCAATCTGACCTGATCCAGCTGCAAGAGTTCTATCAAAAGTAAATTTTGTAAATACTGTTGCTTTTTCTGATGCTACGAGTGCTGCATAAATATTGAAATCATAATCATATTGCATAGTCTCTTGTTTAGCAGTTGCTGCAAAAGCTGTGTTACTCAAATATGTTCCACGTACAAAGGCATCTCCTGTAACTTTAAGATCTGCTGCGAACAGAGATCCTGCAGTTACGAGAAGAATTAAAACTAATAAAAGTTTTTTCATTGTGCTCTCCTATTTTTTAAATATTTCAGCTTATAATAAACTGTATTATGGATTGTAAAACGACAATCGCTTTTGTCAACTATTTTTGTCTGGAGTATGCTAATTTTTATTCGAAATACCGGACGGCGGGACGGTTTTAGTGTACAAGAGGGGTTCCTTTATTCAATTTGACAGGCATGGGACAGGATTACGGTGTGAAGTTAATAAAAGTTTGTTTTGAAGTAAACCTAATCCTCCTCCCCATCCGGCGCGATGCGCCACCTTCCCCTTGGTGAGGAGGGGAAGGTGTAATTCAATATTTTTTCTGTTATCTCTCCACCCTTTCATCAGGGGGGAGATGCCCAACGGGCAGTGGGGGCGGGAATTTATATTTCACATAAAAGTCTCCTCCCCATCCGGCGCTATCGCGCCACCTTCCCCACGGGGTGGGAGAAGGGGTAATTCGATATGTTTTCTGCTATCTCTCCACCCTCCCCCTCTGTCGCTGAAGCGACATCAATGGGCGCTTTTAGGACATCCTGTCCGCGACCCATACACAAACATCGTGTTTGTAGTCCCCCTTGATGAGAAGGGAGAGACAAGGAATGTTAAAGACAATGGGCACAGCCCATTGCTCTTCGCCTTCCCCTTCTCATCAAGGGGAAGGTGCCCGACAGGGCGGATGGGGGGCGGGTCGTAAAAAATCCCCAATTCCCAAAAAATTTTCATTTTTTGCAAATCTCCTTCGTTTTAACTAATAACAACACTTGACATTGTTTTTTAAGATGTTAACATAAGGAGATAAACAGGAATGGCTGAAATGACATCAAAATTTAAAGATGAAGAACTTGAGCAGATTGGGGAATATCTTGCAGAAAAGTATCCGGTTCTCAAGAGCGGTACGAATCAGCTGCGTTACAGCGAGATAGATCTTGATATTCGCGAACGGATTGTACGCGTAGAGGAAGAGCTTAAAAATCAGCGCGAACTGATACATGAAGTTTTAAAAATGATGGATAAACGCTTCGAACAGGTTGATAAACGGTTTGAGCAGGTCGACAAACGGTTCGAAACGGTAGACAAGCGCTTTGAAGAGTTACGTACAGATATGAACAACCGTTTCGAAGAGTCCAACTCTAATATGAACTCCCGCTTTAATATGATGATGTGGTTTATGGGGCTGGGTTTCACTATTATTACCGCATTTCTTGCGGGAGTTGTTGTTTTAGTAAAATAAATTCACCCTCCCCGCCCCATCCGGCGCGATGCGCCACCTTCCCCACGGGGCGGGAGAAGGGGTAATTCGATATGTTTCCTGCTATCTCTCCACCCTCCCCCTCTGTCGCTGAAGCGACATCAATGGGCGCTTTTAGGACATCCTGTCCGCGACCCATACACAAACATCGTGTTTGTAGTCCCCCTTGATGAGAAGAGGGAGACAAGGAATGTTAAAGACAATGGGCACAGCCCATTGCTCTTTGCCTTCCCCTTCTCATCAAGGGGAAGGTGGCACGAAGTGACGGATGGGGGGAGAAGTATTATTTTCCTTGACTTTATTATATAAAATGCTGAATCTATTTGATATAAAATTTCAAGGGAGATCCTGTTCAATGTTAAAATGTCTGAAAAAAGAACTTATTCTATCTCTGGCTATACTTATGGGACTAAGTGCCTGTGCGAAAATACCGGAAGTTCCGCTTTCACCGTCAGTTAAGATTGCCGTTGAAAAAAAGGGTAATGATAATATATTTGCTGTTGATTTCACCTGCGGATTAAAAAACGAAAATGGCAGTACCGCCTTTACCGATATTATAGGGCTGATTGAGATAAAAAACAACACCGGGATTACAGTTCTCTCTGTTCCTTTTAAATCTGCAGCTATTCTCCCTTTTGAAACCGGTATTATACAGGAAAAAATCGAGCTCACCGCAGATCAGGCCGCTTCTCTTTTTGATCTTTTATCGATAAAAAAAGAACAGGTAGAATCGGGAGAGGATCAGGGAAACAGATTTATTGAAGATCAGAATGTTGTTGTAAAAAACCTTAACATGAAAAAAACTGATATAATTGAACTTCTACGGAGTAAACTTAAATAATGAAAAAGATAAATGATACAAAAATATATCTCTCTATTATAATTGCACCTCTGATTATTGCAATGCTGCTTGGAAGTATCTCTCTATACTCAAAACTTATTGTAGAAAAAAAAGCTAAATCACTTATAGCATCTGAATCGACAATGAAAGAGGGTTATCTTTTACTGAGAGAACCGCAGCTTTTCGGAGGGTATAAATATTGGGATTCAGACGGAATGGCTGTGAAAAATTCCCTGCGATATTTCGACAGTAGAATATTCAATGGCGGAGATATAAAGCCAGATGAGAAGATATATCTGCAGCTTATTCTTAACAGAAGGTCTTCGGGATCTGAACTTGGAATTAAAACAGCGGTTTTTCTGCTTATTGTTTCTTTTACAGGCTTTATTGCTTATATGATTGAAAGAAAAAAAAATATCTGACCCCGACTGGCAGGTTTATTATGACATTATTCTTTTTTAAAGATACTCTTAAAAAAACGGCAGGTATTATTGTAATCTCTGCCGGCTCTCTTCTCATGTTTATTGCTATTTTTGGTATTGTCACCGGTTACGACAAAGGTGTAAGAGAAGACGTTAAAATTGGTTATATTATCGCCGCATTATCTCTGGCAATGATTATTCCCGGGGTAATACTTTATCTTTCCGGTGTTAAACTTTCAAAACTTGAAGAAAATCTGAAACAGCTTACCGCGATTATAAAAACATACCGGAGAATAAGTCTGACCGAAATTGCCGATAAACTCGGCGTTAAAACAACTGAAGTGGAAAGGCTTCTTAACACTGCCGTTGATCTTAATCTTATAAAGGGGCACATGGACCGGGGAACAGGGGAATTTTTCATTCAGGAATCTCTCGATGAAATAAAAAATTTGTCATTCTGTCCAAATTGCGGTTCATCGCTAAACCAGGTGATTCACAAAGGTGAAACTGCCAAATGCCCTTCATGCGGAAGCATTTCCCACTGACCCCATCCAGACGGGGTTGTAAAAGATAAAATATTTGACTTATAATTATATCTGTTATATTCTAAATAAAAATTAACTCTGGAAAATTTAATCTAATAATGAAAAAACGAATACTCCTTATCGATGACGAAGCACCTGTACGGGATTTTATGAAGAAAATCCTAATCAGGACGGGATATCTTGTTTTTACCGCTTCTGACGGGAAAGAAGCTATTGATATGCTTGAAACACTGTATGTAGACCTTATCATACTGGATATGCATATGCCGCAAATGAACGGACTTGATGTGCTGCGTCATATCCGCAAACATGAGCTTACAAATAAACCGGTTCTCATGGTTTCGGGATATCACGACGCCGACCTTAGAATCGAAAGCTACAGACTTGGCGCTTACGATTTTATCACAAAACCTGAACAGACCGAAGTTATGCTCAAACGAATTGAAAATGGTATAAAAATCGGAGAGATTCTCGACTTTAATGAGTTTATGAAAGTCGAATTATTTATGGCAAAAAAACTTCAGAAATATATATTTCCCGAACCTGAATATATATCTGATGATATTGATATATATTCATGGAATCTCCCTCTCTCCGATATCGGCGGAGATTTATACGACTATATCCATTTTAGAAACGACAGTATTCTTATTTTTGTTGCAGATGTTTCCGGACACAGCATCTCCGCATCTATGTTTACGGCCATTGTGAAAATGGTTTTCCGAAACGCCATTAAAGACACCGAAGACCCCGGTGATATAATGACCATTGTCAATCACGAACTCTCTGAGAATCTGCCGGTTGAATCATTTGTTACAATGTTCTGCTGTCTCGTTGACTGTAAAACAGGTGATATTAAATATTCAAATGCCGGACACCCTAGACCGCAAATCATTGGCAAAAACCATACAATTGAACTTGAAGAGAATGACCCCTTTCTCGGTCCGATTAAAGATATGAAGTATTCCACATTCAATGCAAAACTTAATAAAGATGAGAGCCTGTTTATATATACAGATGGTCTGCTTGATATTATAGACGATGAGTATCACCAGGTCAATCTTGAAAGATTCGTGGGGAGACTCACAGCCAATGACGTTATTGACCGCGATACTTTTAATCAATTCACTGCAGAGATTGGAAATGAAAAGATTATACGATCTGACGACTGTACCGTTATGGTTATAAGGAAAAAGTAGTGGCTCTTAAGATTGTTGTTGTTTCGGACTCTCACGGAAGCACCGATCTGCTCGATAAGGTTATTGAAAAATGTTCTCCTTTCGATCTAATAGTTCACTGCGGAGACGGCGTAAATGATATATGCAGAGCCGACGTTCCCCATGAGAGTATTGTACTTAAAGTTACGGGCAACACGGATATCTATTCAGGATGTGATGCTGAAAACATTCTTACAGAGGAAATTTCGGACAGGAGAGTGATGATTACTCATGGTCATCAGTTTAATGTTAAAGGGGGATTTTCGGAACTGGTACGTATAGCCGGAAGATTTAAAGCGGATGTTGTATTATTCGGACACACTCACGAGCAGCTTCTTCAGCATGGCGACCCTCTTCTATTCAATCCGGGAAATCTTTCCGGAGGGAACTACGGGGTAATTCATGCCTCAGTTGATAAAGAATGGATGTTTGAACACAAAAAAATAACAAAGGGTAAAAAAACCTGATTATAATAATTATATCAGTCGCGAACTGCACGACTGATATAATTATTATGCTGCGTCTACTTTCTATTTCTGTTTTTTCAGTGTTACTTCACCAAGTTTTTCCTGAAGTCCAGGATCTTTCTGCACTTTATCATAGAACTCTTTATACTGCAAGTATGTATAACCATATTTGGCTGTTACCGATTCCACTCTGGCCGGATCGAGCTCGGGATCAGGTATCTCTATCTCACTCTCTATCTTTGCATAATCTTCAATTGTCATTGTTTTATTTTTTGAGCCACACCCTGATGCTAAAAAGAGCGCAATCATTAAAGCCAGTAATAAATTCCAGAAACGCATAAATCCTCCTAAAACTTCTTTTTTTGTAACCGGGGTAAAACCCAGGCAATTTCAAAAAGGGCTTAGCCCCTTATATCCTGTTGAATAAGTAAATATTAATTAATTTATAGTAAGATATTTTCCGGAACTGTCAAGAATAAATCACGAGAGTTTTTTATATATCCCATGAAGCCAGTCGCTATTATTGTTTTTGTACCATTTTGAAAATGGGCGGTCACAGTTACCGCCGGTTGTATTTGTATAAAGATATTCATCGGCCATATCGGCTATTATCCTGCATGATGGGCTGAATGTGGTTGTGCGCCCTGCAGATTCGAATATCTGACCCTGTGTAATTGTAGCTCTGCATCCGGGAAGCTCAACGGGACCGTAATCGAGTCCGAAGAAAGATGGTATTTTGTCAGCGAATAAAAGATGTTTAAAATATATCTTTTTTGTTTTTCCGTATTCGGGGGATTTCTTTTTTAATCCTTCGGTAATTACTCCGCGAAGCAGGTCGTCTCTTGTTCCGAATTTAAACCAGCAGGATTTTTTGTTCAAAAGTATATTATCGAAATTTCCGTAGTAATCGTTAAATATACTTGTTTCGGTAAACAGATACTTTACCGTATCTCTTCCGAATCCGTAATCACCGAATACTGTTTCGATCATCGATTTGTAAACATTTTCAAAAAGTGTTGCTCCTACGGAATCCGACCGGTAGTGGAGATCCCACTCTTTGAGGATTTTCCCTTTTTTTGAATCGGTAATGAGCGGAAGAATTATTTTCATCAGCTTCTCGGCCTGAATAGAATAGAGATCGTAATGAATTTCTTTCATGTACTCGGTTCCGACTTTTTTACGCTTCTTCAGCAACTGTTCGATTCTCTCCGCACGGTACGAGGCCATGGCTAGATTGATAGGAGTCGAAGTTCCCAGGTGATTAAGGTCCTGATTTGCAGTTACTATTATACCCTCTTTAGGATTGTAAAGTGAAGGGAGCCTGTTTTTTGATACATACCCGCGGTTGTTATACTTTTTCTCCCATGCAGGGTGAGGTATAAGTCCGCTTACGCCGGACGGGCGATTAAAAAGTCTCCCGCTCATCTGATAGCCGATGTTACCACCGGTATCGGCCATGACAAAATTGAATGATGCTGCATCGAGTTCACGATAGTGCTTCATCCCCTCCCTTACGGTTTTTGCTTTCATTATATTAAATATTCCATTGAGTTCCTGCGCCCCGCACTCCCTGTCGGCCGACCACTGGCGTATCAGATAAAATCCGTCAACAAATGGATCGCCCTCCAGTATTCCAAGCTCATTCTCATAAAAATCGACTTTAATCTCTTCACCTTTTTTCGTCTTTATAACTTCACGTCGTACATCAAAAAGCTGCCATGTTGTACCGCGCCTGTATTTCCCGGCCCTGCACTCTTCGATCCGGAAATCGATCATATCCATAAATGAATATGTAGGGGAGAATGCGAGATTTCTGTTTCGTCCGATTACGATGCATGGCGTACCGGGAAGAGCAAATCCTATCAGGGTATCCTGGGGCAGGCGTATAATTATTTCGTGCCAGATTGCAGGCATTCTGTTCACTTCAAGATGGGGGTCACCGCAGAGTATGGGCATTCCGCTCTCGGTATGTTTACCCGATACAGCCCAGTTATTACTTCCGATAAATCTGGGGATTCTCGAGAGCCATTGCACAGCTCCCGGTACAAGCGGAGGATTGAGCTTCACCTTCTTTAATAGCTCAACATCTATCTCATCAGTGAGATAAGGAAAGAGTTCTTTTATTCTTTTTTCATCTATATTGTTCTGCACCATCTGAACAATAAGTTTTTCCATATTCCCCTGCACATCGGTTAAACCGAAGTAAGTGAACACTTTCGCAAGCATCATTGTATCTTCAATCTTCCACGGTTCGGGAGTACACTTAAGGAATCTCAGTTCAAAAACAGTTCCGCTATCTTCAAGGCATCGGTTTACACCAGAGGTGTAAGCGTCGGCACCTTCACGGACATCTCTATCGAGAAGCTTTTTCTGCTCTGCAATATCGGGATAAAGATTAAGTGATCTTATGAATTTGTCAGCTTCTATCAATTCGGAAGATGCGGCAATTTTTTCCGAAGCTCGCCCCTCCAGAATTATTTTTGTTATCATCATCTGAAGCTGTCTGTCGTTCGCATGTACCCAGCCCAGGGCATAACAGGCGTCTCTGTATGACCGGGCAATTATCTCAGGTATTCCGTGTTCATTCCTTTTTATTTCGATAGGGCCGTTTTTCCCGTCAAGATTTACTCTGTTATCTTTTAGTATCACCACTGCCGCCTTTTAAATCTCTAATCTCTTTTCTGATAATATCTCTCCGCACCAGATCATTACCTATCTGAGGGTAACCGCAAAGAGCCGATGTCTGATAACAATACGCCATGATAAAAATTACTATTCCGCCTTTCATCGTATCGCTTAAAACTTTTCTGCCGGCAATCCTCCGGAGAAGCGGCGTCGACGGTTCAAAACCTTTAAAAATACAGGAGCAGTATGGTATAAGAATTTCAGAATCTCTATCTTCAGGATTAAGCGGAGTAGTTTTTAATTGAGTTTTTTTATTTTTCTCCGCGGCCTTCACATGATTATGATAAACTTCATGGAGTTTTTTGCCAAAGGCATAAAATGAACTCCCCGATTTGAACACAATACCCTCAACGTGATTCATGGATGAGATTTTCCCGGCAACGATCTTCTTTATCTCGTCACCGGTAATTTTTAATGTGGGATTTATATTTCTGAAGTTGTATATATCAGCAATAAGCGATTCTATTTCGCGTATCTCTTCTAAGAAAAAATCATGAGAAAAAAGAGCGCCCTCAACTGTTTCACCAAAATAATCGAACATCAAAGGTTTGCCGTTTAAGACAGGCATCATTAAGTTTTTGAAGTAATGAGTCACCCCTTCGAGAAAAACTATAAAATTATTTTTTAATGAATCCTCTGAATCCCTGTTTACCCGGTCAACATACTTCCACTGCTCTTCAACCGATTTGACAAGAATATTCTGTCCATTGTCGTCGATCTTAACTATCTGGTGGATGGTATCATACCAGAGCAGCTCATTCTGAAGTCTTTCGATCTGTTTTATCCTTTTCGATTCAGGATCCTTACCGTAAACTTTTAATCTTGCGCTGCTCAAATCCCATGCCTCGGGGCTTACCGTAAGAGTTTTTACTTCAAAATACTCCCGGAGTTCTGTCGAAGTAAAGGGCCTCTGGAAGACAAGTGCTTCCAGTGCTATATTAAGAAGTTCTTCAAGTGTATATATATCGTATTTCTTTTTTAAAAATGCCGCAACAAAGCTATCGGACTCACCATGCAGTGACATGAAAGAACGAAGAACACCGAGATATTCAAATATGGTTTTCTCCTTCCGGTAATTTTCATTCTCTTTCCGTATTGAAATGCCGCGCTCTTCGTTTTCACCTATCTCCTCTTTAATCAAGTCAGGTTCCTCTCGAAGAAAATTTTCAACCATGGCAAGCACCAGCTCTCGCTGTTCTATATCGATGCGGATAAAAGAATGAAAATTTATAACATATGCTCTGAGCTCTTTTTCAAAATCCCACTGCTGCATCCACTTTATCTTTTCATAAGGGGAGGATGTAAACGGCGAAATTATCATCCACCTTCTAAGTTGTCGAAGATAATTAAACTCCAGAGGTGTTTCAATGGATTCATCTTTCAATATCTGTTCAAGAATCTGCGGAAGCCGGGAAAGAATACTCTCCTGAAAAAAACGTACATCATTCATAAGAGCAATAAATTTCTTCGACGGGATCAGACGTTTACTCCAGCCGTAGCCGATTCTGTTATCTCTTTTTACAAGATACTTTTTTTTAAAGAGTTTGTACTTTTTAAATTTAAGAAATATTTCGTTGATATACAGCTTTGTTTCAGTCGGCCCGTTTATATCGGGGAATTTTCTTGTATTCGCCTGAGCAGCCGTATAACCCGACACAGCCTGTTTTTTAACAAAGGCTGCCGAAACTTCTCTTTTTATTTTTACAGGAGTCTTAATATCATTAACAGGCTCTTCTTCATCCTCTATCTCTGACATCTCTTTATCGGGTGACTTTTTCAGAAGATTAATAATAGTTGTATATCTTTCTTCATGAACGATACTCTGATTTCTCATGAGGAAGTTAATTCTATCTCTATCCTCAAGCGATATATCTTTCGTTAATATTAAAGATCTTGCCTGTCTCTCAAGGCGTTTTCTGTTCTGTTCACTATTCATTTTATTAAACCAGGTTTATTATCATTTAATTAATACTTAAGAAGATTATTTAGTCAACTAAAAAGCGTTATTTGTTTTTTTTTGATATATCCTCCCCGGGAGAAGCCTTTAAAACTTCTATCCGGAGCAATTATGTCATATAGTTATTCCTGTTTTTTCCGATAATTATTATAAGAATATCTATATTTCCGGGGAGAGCCATGTACAGATCAGCTGCAGCACTATTAATACTATTTTTTTCAATAACCGCATCCGCTGTAGATTCTAGAGTCGAAAGATGGAATACGAGAATCGATAATATGAAAAAAATTCAGAAAGAGACTGCGGAAGGAATGTTCGACAGAGTTATTCTGAATGAAATAACCGGATCTGAAATAAAATCTTCTGAGGAGTTCATCTCCATCCTTAACCGGTATAAACGTGAAGATGGATCTCTTAAGTCCGAAACAAAAAAATATTCAATCCCCGAAATAGAAATAAAAGTGAAGGCGATTTCATCTCCGGCAATTTCACTATACTTTATGTCCGACACTTATAAAAAACTGAACGATCGGCAGCTGAAAGAGAATATAATCGGAAATATTACATCTTATGCTTCAGAAAAATATAATTCACCGGTTATATTCACCCCTACTGAAAAAAACGAAATGGCGGAACAGTATATTCTGGAAAAAGCAATTGCTGAATGTGATACCGTTATAAATACAGCAACAACCGGACTGATAAGTAAAGTCCAATACGAGCTCAGCCGGAGCGATTACAACTCCAATGAAACTGATTTCGGCCGGATGGTTCAGAAACTGACTGACGGAATGCTCGCTGAAAGAAAGTTTTCAGATTATAGCGGTTTCAACGCGGATTATATTTCAAATGTGCCTCAATGGAAATATTTTATTCAGCGGCAGGGAAATATCGAAGCAAGAAACAGAGCTCTGGTGGATTTTGTCAAAGCAGGCGGCGGAGAGATGGAAAACAGCGCCCGCGTGAAAGATGTAAATACTGCCGAAAATGCAATCTTCACAAAAGCCAGAAGCAGACTTTACCATCTTCTTAAAAACACAACACCGGGGAGCGGAGCCGCGGGTGTTAATCCATACTACGAAATTCCCGATTTGAATAAACTCTCAGTATCAATTGACGAAATTGACAGATACCGGAAAACTCTGATTAACAATATAAACGGAAATGAAAATGCCGATTTTATAAAAAAAATTAAGAATAATAATACCGGTATTGCCGCACGGGGAATAAACCGAATTGAAGCACAGTTTAAAAGCGAAGAGATGCGGATTGAAAGACTGAAAAAGATCAAAGGCGATACAATCATATACAATGAGGAGATATTTAAGGCATCCGGTAATCACTTTAATTTAATCCGTGATGAGTTGTACCGTTACGCGGGGCTCTCCGCTGATTTTATTGAAGCATTATACTCCGCAGGGAAAACCGATCCGGCTAAATATATAGAATTTCATAAATACCGTATTGAACGCTACATTTTTTACATCTCTTTTTCCGAAAAACTTACTGCAAATACAATTACACTTTCAGAATCGGGAACTTCCGTGATATCATCATTTTATAAAGGCACAATTCCAGCCGTTCTTAACTACGGAAGAGACCTTCTTAAACCAACAGCTATTCCCGCTGAAGTACGTGAAACTTTAAACCGCGAATATTTAAAAAATTATGCGGACATAAACGCGGATTTCCGGACTAAAGGATCTCTTTTATTAAAATCAATCCGTAAAAACTACGATGAAAGCATTGCAGGATTCACCAGAGCTGCCGCATTAAACAAAGAGTCTATACTTAATTCTGAGATCCAGATAGGACAGGATGAAACAGACCGGCTTTTTAATTTCGCAAAAAAATGTTCCGTAACAATTGAGTCCATGAATTACACTGAATCAGCTTTTAACAGCTACAGAGACGAATACATCAAAATCAGTGAAGATTTAAAAAAAGGGGATAAGCCCGCAGGTTTTTCCGGAGCAGATTCTGTTGATTCTCTGCTCAAAGTTATCAAAGGGTTTAATGCCGAAAAAATAGAGGTAGAAACAGCCACAAGAGAAATCCTGGCAAAGGAGGGTTTGGCATCTTTAAGCGGATCCATTACACTTGTCCAGTATTATAAAAGAAAAGGTATTCCGATAAAATTCTCTCCAACCGTGGAAGAGATTACTCTGATGAAACAGATATTCAGCAGATCTCCCGAGATAATTGTATCTTCATGGAAGATGAATGGAAAAAACTTCAGACAGATCGATGTTAACGTTACCGCCGAGCTGAAAAAACTCATGAATAAAAACGCATGGAACAGAAGAGGGGAAAGTCTCCCCCTTTTAATTTTATCTGTGAATGAAACAGAGATAGATGTTCTATTCAGCCCCCCTTCAGGTTGGAAGAAAAATACTGACAACGGTAATAACAGAAAAATATCTTTTACAAGTCCAGATATGAAGGGCTTTATTGAAGTTACCTCAATAAATAAAGACAAACAGAACCTGCAGGATTTCGTATCAGCGTGGCCTGAAAGACATGGTTTTTCAATAATAGAGAAAAATTGGGGTAAAAAAGATAACTCCGATTATATTAGAGTCACTTCAAAAAACAGTTACGATGGAATTATGGAATCATATATGATTTCAAAAAACGATCATGTGATAATACTTTCAGGGAAAACTACAGGGGAGATGCACAGATATCTGAATATTATTCTGGCCGAAATATTCAGGAATCTCGAGATTAAAGGATAATATCAGCCAGGGAATTCCAGGATGTAATTTGTTTTAAACAGAGGATTCTCTCCCCAGTTCCCCGTGATTGTTTCGCGTCTGACAGATTTTTTTACCAGATCCAGAAAAAAAGCTCTATCCATCTCTATCGCGCCCATACTCTCCATATGTTCTGTGTGGACCTGACTGTCGATAAGGTCAAATCCGAGTCTCAGAAGATTATCAGCAAGAACTATAACTGCAGCCTTCGAAGCATTACTCTCTCTTGAAAACATGGATTCGCCGAAGAACATTCCGCCGAGTGAGACCCCGTAGAGTCCGCCAACGAGCTTTCCTTCTCGCCATGCTTCAATTGAATGGGCAAAACCGAGTTGATGCAGCACAACATATGCTTCGATCATCTCCGCAGTTATCCATGTCCCCTTTTCACGCTTGCGCTTTCCGCTGCAGGCCGTTATCACTTCGCGGAATGATGTATCAAATTTTATATCGAATATTTCTCTTTTCAGAATCTGTTTCATGCTTCTGGATATTTTTACTTCAGTGGGATATATGACAAATCTGGGATCGGGCGACCACCAGATTATCGGAGTATCGGAAGAATACCATGGGAAGATTCCGTTTGAATATGCGAGAAGAAGCCTCTCCGGAGAGAGATCCCCCCCGACAGCCAGAATCCCGTCAGGATCGGAATGTTCCGCAGGGGGAAAAATAAGATCTTCACCAAGATAATAAACAGGCATAGCGACGCTATACCACTTTTACCTTAACTTCATCTCCATCAATGTCAGCCACGGCATGGCCCCCGCCGGTGAGTTTACCGAACAGAACCTCATCAACGAAAAAGCTTTTAAGTTTATCCTGAACAAGGCGCCCTATCTGCCGCGCGCCGAATTCGCGTGAATACCCTTTTTTAGCAAGCCACTTTCTGCATTCAGGCGTAACCTCAAGAGTAACGTTTTTATCCTTAAGCTGAGCGGTGAATGTATCTATCTCTTTACCAACTATATCAAGTATTATCTCTTCGGAGAGATCGTTAAATGTCACTGTTGCATCAAGCCTGTTTCTGAATTCCGGCGAGAATAATCTGTCTACAGCTTTATCGATTGCGTCCTCTTTTACATGCCTTTCGTCAAAGCCCACCTGTTTTTTACCTATCTCTCTTGCTCCGGCATTTGATGTCATTATAATTATAACATTACGGAAATCCGCTTTCTTTCCTGTATTATCAGTAAGAGTTGCGTAATCCATAACCTGCAGCAGAGTATTGAAAATATCTGAATGAGCCTTCTCTATCTCGTCAAGAAGCAGGACTGCATATGGAGTCTTCCGCACCATCTCCGTAAGGAGTCCCCCCTCATCGTAACCGACATATCCGGGGGGCGCGCCGATGAGTCTTGCCACTGTATGCTTCTCCTGGTATTCGCTCATATCAAATCTGTGAAGCTCTACCCCGAGGCTCAGTGCAAGCTGTCGCGCAAGTTCGGTTTTACCAACACCGGTCGGCCCGACGAACAGAAGTGACGCAATAGGCTTAACGGGATTTCCGAAACCGGCCCTGCTCCGTTTAATGGCGTTAACCACCATCTCTATAGCGCTCTCCTGTCCGAATATCTCTTTCTTCAGGTCAACAGAGAGATCTTTAAGTCTTGTCCGTTCTGAAGATGAAACGCTCTTTTCCGGAAGTTTCGCCATACGCGCGACAATTTTCTCCACATCAGCGGTGCCTATTTCTATTATATCCGTCTGCGGAACATGGTAAATTCTCGCGAATGAACCAGCTTCATCAATTACATCTATAGCTTTATCGGGCAGGTGCCTGTCGTTTATATATTTGCTGGAGAGTTCAGCAGCGGCTCTAAGTGCGTCGTCTGTATATTTAACTTTATGATAATCCTCATACTTGTCTTTTATACCCTGAAGTATGTTTATTGTATCTTCAATTCCCGGCTCGGGAATTTCTATTTTCTGAAATCTTCTTGATAAAGCACGATCTTTATCGAAAAACTTTTTATACTCTTCATATGTTGTTGAGCCGATACACTTTATCTCACCTGAGGTAAGTACGGGCTTAAGCATATTTGACGCATCCATAGATCCGCCGGAAACAGCGCCGGCACCGACAACATTGTGAATCTCATCTATGAAAAGAATTACATCATTCATCTTTTTGAGTTCCTGAATAATCTTTTTCATCCGTTCTTCGAAATCTCCGCGGAACTTTGTACCCGCAAGAAGACTCCCTATATCAAGAGAAAATATCTTCAGTCCTTTAAGTTTATCCGGGACATTCCCTTCGGCTATACGGAGGGCAAGCCCTTCTGTAATTGCAGTTTTACCAACACCGGGGTCACCAACATGAACAGGATTATTTTTAGTTCTACGGCACAGCACCTGAATTGTCCTTTCAATTATATCTTCACGGCCTATAAGAGGATCTATCTGACCCGCCAGCGCTTTTGCAGTCAATTCAGTTGTAAACATCTCGAGAAATTTGTCTCCGGACTTTTTATCGTTCTTTTCTATAACGTCTTCATACTCGCTAAGATCTTCATAAGGCTCGTGAGGGAAAACAGAGACTCCATGAGATATAAATTTCAGAAGCTCATATCTGGTTATACCCTCGAGTCCCATAAAATAGGCAGCAAAAGACTCTTCTTCATCGAGAATAGAAACAAGTACATCTCCAATATCGAGAACCTCTTTCTGTGCTGAAGCTGTATGCCAGATTGCCCGCTCCATGACATTCTGAAAACTCGCAGACTGTTTCGGCTCATCAACTTCCACGACTTCCATCTTCTCTTTAAAAAACTCTTCAATGTTATGCCTTATCGAGCGGATATCTCCGCCTGCAGATTCAATAATGGTCCTTCCCTCTTCATACTGTATAATTGCATAGAGCAGATGTTCGGGAGTCATATATTCATGCTTCTTGAATTTAGCCTCATTGAATGCTGACATAAGAATATCATTCAAAACAGGATTGAGTTCCATAATATATCCTTTTTATTATATTGGGGATTCCGCCCCTTCAGTCCTGCAAATACAGGATCAGTATTATTTCCGGTTCAGTAATTATTCCTTTTAACTCTTAAATATATCTTTAGAAATCATTAAGAATTCAGATTAAACAATTTCATAAGAACATCTTAAAGGGAACTGCTTTGCCTTTGCCATAAGATGAACTTTTTCGACTTTAGTTACAGCTATATCATAAGTAAAAACTCCGCAGACCCCTATACCCTTCTTATGCACATCGAGCATTATCTCTGTCGCCTTTGATGGTGTCATGTGAAAAACTGTAGTGAGAACCTCTACAACAAAGTCCATTGTTGTGTAATGATCATTATGAAGCAGTACCCTGTACATATCGGGTTTCTTAAGACTCTGCTCGGATTCGAGGCTTACACCTCCATCATAATTGTTATCTGAACCCGCAGACATGGGCAGACCTCCGGATATTTAACTTCTTATAATTATTTTTCACTAAAATTATTCCCTCTTGTTGTTTAAATAGATTCAGCACGAAGCTTTAAATCCCCCGGTTTCGCTTCGCTTCAACATCCCCCTTCATTAAAGGGGATTATAAAAGACGGCTCCAGCGCCTGTAGACACTTGCACATTCAGGTGCATCAGGGGGGGCTGACAGGCCGGAGAATTATTGAGTATCGAACAAATTAAAATTCATAAAAAAATTTATATACTGCAACATTTCAGGTAACCTTGATCTTCCCGTGCCTCGCTATAGCTTTAATCAGAAAATACCCGAAAACAGGCATCTCTTCACCTTTTAAAAGATATATCCGTTTAATGATAAATGCGCAGGCATACTGTTTCATGTCAAGGCTTCTTATAATTCTGAAAATTGAACTGAAAATATCTTCAAAAAAGATAATAAAAAGTCTGGTTAAAAACTCCTCAACATCATCTTTTACTTCAGGGAAAAACCTTACAAAGGGGATTTTTCTGTCGGAGTAGATATACTCCTCGGTAAAACGCTTTATTCCATAATCCTGCACCAGGAGATAAAAAACCAGATCTATCGACATTTTTAAATTCTGCTGCATACCCAATGAACCGTGCAACGCTTTATAAACCTGATAAAGAGTAGAAGTTATTTTACTAATCTCCTCGGTATTCAGCGTCTGAATCTCTTTTATCTTATCTCCATTAAATATACTGTCTATAATCTCATCTATCTTCTGCCCATATTGAACACCAAAAGGTGTTAGCAGAAGTTTATCGGAAAAATTAACATTATGCCCTTCACGCTTTGCCGGTTTGATATCTGAATTATTATCGGCAGATTCAAAATCCTGTTCCACCGCTTTAGGTTTAGTTTTAAACAAATAAA
>JBBRFT010000057.1:0-16780 GCA_038241375.1 Spirochaetota bacterium | reverse complement strand
AGTGCGAATCGGCTACGTTGACTCATATCCCGACGCTGTAAGTGTAAGGCGCAGTATAGATGAGATAATTAAATAATGAAATTTTCTATCAGCAAGTGACTTTTTTGACAATGCAGATTCCGAAAAAAATTTATTACTATTGGAAGGATATAAATAAATGAAAAATAAGAATTTAAAGCCTTTAGCTATCACATTTTTTGTAAGTGGGATTTGGGATACAATAGCTGGTATTCAGTATCTTTTTGTTATTGGAACAGGTCGATTAATCGACAATCCACCCGTTCACTCTTTCTATAGTGTATTTCTTGCGTCTTTCTTTTTCTGTTTTGCTTACTTGCAATTTATGTCATCTATTAATATTCGAAGATATATCTTTAATGTCGGCTGTTTGATTATTGGCAGGGTTTTTTATGTCATACAGCTTTATGCCTATATTCTGCTTTATAAAGATTTTCCTTCTACATTCTGGTTCACCGGGATTGTCGATGCCACTTTTGTAATATTATATTTCGTTTTCACTTTTCGCGGCGGTTTGGGAGTGAAGGATTTATTTCTGCCATCTCGGAAAACATATAATTACTCGAGTTAGGTGAATTGTTTTAATTCCCTCCTCCGATGGGAGGGTTAAGGGTGAGTGGAATGTTTTAAATCGTCTGATAATATAAGTTCGGTCGTCCGAAAGTGTCCATTAGGCCGACATACTTTCAGATACGTGATAAATTTTTTAACCAGGAGAAATAAAATGAAAAAACATATCACACCCTTTCTTATTATTTTCACTTTGAGCATGGTTACGCATTCGGAGGGAGAGAGCTCTACCGTGATGACAGGAAAAATGATCTCGGAGATGGATACTTCGTCACTGTCCGTGGATTGTACAAGTTCTAAAATATTGTCTATTTTTCATTCTGTGATTATATAGATGAAAAAGTTTAATTTAATTATTTGGAGGAAATAAAATGATAAATAATGATGGAAAGATATTTTCTATTAAAAATTTTATGCAGAAGGTGGGGCGTACTATGTCGACTATATCAGCTGTATTATTGATTTTTGTATTAATTGTTTTTGTCCTGCTCTGGTATTCCAGTCCTGGAAAAATGAAACCATATCTGGATGAAAATGGAAATATTTTAAAAGGGAGTATTTCAGAAAAAATACATGTTAAAATTAACGGTATAGAACAGGGGATGATTATAAAGAGTAAAGATGTAACTAAACCGGTGTTGCTATATCTTCATGGCGGTCCCGGTATGCCACTATATTTCCTTAATGAGAAGTATCCTGCAAACCTTGAAGAAAATTTTACTGTATGCTGGTGGGATCAACGTGGTGCGGGACTTTCTTACAATTCTAACATCCCGGTAGAAACTATGAATGTAGATCAATTTATATCTGACACAATCGAAGTAACCAAATATTTACGGGATCGATTTGGTAAGGATAAGATATATCTTATGGGTCACTCATGGGGAAGTCTTGTTGGAATACGCACTGCTGAAAAAGCACCGCATTTGTATTCTGCCTATATTGGTATGGCTCAGATGGCAAATCAGATGAAATCTGAACAAATTGCGTATGAATATATGCTTAGTGAATATAAAAACATCGGCGATACAAAAATGGCTAAAAAATTAGAAAAGATTAAAGTTACTGAAACAGGTGATAGTTTAACTCCGGAATATAAAGCAATACGTGATAAAGCTATGCACAGATTTCATATTGGTACTACACGTGATATGGATTCTGTAATAACAGGTATTTTCCTGCCGTCACTGCAAAACTCAGAGTATACATTAAGTGAAAAAATAGATCTATGGCGAGGTAAGATTTCTTCCGGAAGGATTATGTTTAATAAAGAGGTAATGTCAAAAGACCTGACTAAAGTGGTTACCGAACTTAAAATACCGGTTTATTTCTGCATAGGTGCATACGATTACACATGTAATTATTCATTAGCAGAAGATTATTTTGAAAAATTAAAAGCACCGTTGAAAGGATTATATATATTTGATAAGTCGGCTCATAGTCCCGTATTTGAAGAGCCTTTAAAAATGAATAATATTATAAAATTAGATATATTAACACTCACGAATAACCTTGCTGATAAAAAATAGTAATACTGATTTTAAATGGGATGACATTCCAATGAGTAATTTTAATTAACTGAGACTTTTAGTGGACATCCATTAGGTCTCATTAACCCATAGAGTATTTACATAAATACGCTGTGAGTTAAACGTAAATCTATATCAAATCTGGTGAATAACAAATAGGATATAGTAATTTTTAGGAGTGTTAGATGAACGAAAATATCAGAACAGTTTACAATGATCTCCTCAGGCATGTAACGGAAAAAAAACTTAAAGATATTAGTGTTGATATTATCAGCAAATACAAAGCAAAGGATATGAATTCGCTTATACGTTATGCGGATATACTTGAACTTGATGTTGCACATATGAATATCAGCCGTCTATTTGCTCAGATAATACAGCATTATCATCCTGATAAAACTGCTTTGATACTAAGCAGTTTTGAAGATAAATTGAAAAAGAATCAGATTGATGAACTGCTACGTTATAAAAGAATTTATGTTTTTGCCAAACCTGGTGAGGTTATACTTAATGAAAAATATAATATTGATGTTGAAGAGACTTATTCATATACCGATGATTATTTTGGACATAAAGAAAAGTTCACTCCTGAAGATAATCTTAACCGAAAGTTTGAATATGAAGATGAATTTGAAGATGAGATAAATCCAAATGAGTACGGCTTTATCGATGCTGTCAACAGGATGGCTTTTGGCGGCATCGATGATTTTATTACAGTAGAAGATCTTCATAATATTGAAGGCGAACTCGATCTTTCAGATTCCGATATAACAGATTTAACCGGCATTGAACAATGTAGAAATATTACAATGCTCAATCTTTCTGGAAATCATATTTACAAGGTAGATCGTCTTTCAGGACTTGATTTGATAGAGCTTCTTTATCTTTCTGATAATGAAATTGAATCTATTGATTGTCTCGAAAATCTTATCAATTTAAAAGAGCTTGATATATCATTCAACAGTGTTGAGGATATATCTATACTTCTAAAACTCCATGATCTGATTTATGTTAATATTCTTGAAAATCCTGTAAAAACCAGAGGAATTATTGAGCAGCTGGAAGATCGTGGGGTTATTGTCATATATTGATTCTGACTTATTACCTGCAGAATATTTAAACAAACTCTCTGTAGGTTTTACACCTTTTCCTGAAAAGGTGTAAAACTCATTTTTCGAGAAGAAAGATGTAATTACTGGAAATGGAATCGGTATTTCCATAGAATAAATATCTGCCATGTGGCCAAAAGCGCAAACGGTAAAAAGATAATCGTGCCAGGTGCGATATTGTCAAGAAAAAGGTCACGCACGAGCACTGCCGTAACAGAGTATAACCAGAGAATGTTGACCATTTGGGAAATAGTCCAGCCCCAGAATTTATTTTTGACCAGACCGATAATGCTAAAAAATAGCAATGGAATTGCCCAAAAGATATCAGCGACCATAAAACCATAGGTAGAAGCAAACATACTCTTCTCGGAAAAATTTTTTATTAGAGAAGCATCGGAAAGTTTTATCCAGACTAAATACCAGAAAATTGTGGTAATAATCAGTGCAGTTATATTGATTATAATATTGATGTATTTAATTATCTTAAAATTATTCTTTTGATTTATCATTTGATTTCCTTTTATTAGAAATATTATTCAGTAATAATTGCTAAACGTTTTATAATTTATAATAGTCTACTCTCGCTGTCGCTGAAGGATGCGGAACAGGAAATTTTCTACAGCTCTTCAGTCTTAGTAGATCTTATGGTTGTTGAAATATGAGTAGTAACAGATAATGCTATTTCAGTGTGGATTCATAAAGCTATACCCGGGAAACATGATCCGGATATAGCTATTTATTTTTAAAACTGATAACCCAGGGCGATGCCAAAGTGACTGTACTCAAATTCGTCGGCATCTTTATAGCCGTACAAAATTGGCTTATTATCGTTTCATGAGATCTTTAAATCTTATTAGCTATCATCTGAAAATATGTGTGCATTTTAAAAATTCAGCTTTGCTGTCTGAGGGACTATAATCCCATTTCCACCAGCCAGCGGGCTAGGTCTTCATCTCTTGACCTGCAGTCACTCTCTCCGGCAGAATATTTACCGAGATTCTTCTCTCCGATAATTTTCCCATCGAGCATAAAGAGTACCCGTTCAGTTTTAGAAGCGACTTTGATATCGTGAGTTACCAGCATAATTGTAGTACCCGACTGATTGATGCCGGCAAGTATATCCATTATTTCACCGGCTGCCTTTGAGTTTAATGCTCCTGTCGGTTCATCTCCGAATATTATTCCGGGGTTATTGATAAGAGCCCTGCAGATTCCAACACGCTGAAGCTGACCACCCGATGCCTGAGTGATGTCATTATCTCCCAGTCCGGTTATTCCAGCACGCTCCATTAGTTCATCTGCTCTTTTGTTGATTACCTTACGGCTGGAGTTTCCGGCCAGATATGCTGTGAGTATTATATTGTCAAATAGTGAGAGGTTCTTCAAAAGATGAATTTGCTGAAAAATAAACCCCATTTCGTTCAGGCGCAGTTTTGATAATTCCTTTTCTGGCAGAGCTGATAATTCACGTCCGTTATATGTTACGTTCCCGGAAGTCATCCTGTCCATACCGCTTATATTGTAAAGGAGTGTGGACTTCCCGGAACCTGAAGGTCCCATTACAGACACAAACTCACCTTTTTTTATCTGAAGATTTATATCTTTCAATACGTGCTGTTCATTGTCCCTTCCCGGGAGATAACTCTTGTTTAACTGTTTTGATTCCAATAAGATTTCCATACCATTCCTCCGTTATTTTATTCAGTAATCATTTCGATAATACTTGTATCGTTTATACCTGTGATGCTGATAATTGTTGTGATTGAAACTGTAAGCATAAGAATGAGCGGGAGAAAAACATAAGCCTGTAGCGGATTTATAACGAATCGGATCTGAGAAGCCCCCATGAACGACCACAGTAAGCTTACCATGCTTTCACCTAATGTGTTGGCGAAAATAGTTCCCAGTGTGATGCCGAAAATCAGAAGTAGCAGTGATCTGGTGAGATACTGTATCCGTATGTTGTGTATTGAGAATCCGAGGCTCTTCATAATTGCTATCTGCGATGAATCTCTGGTGATGAGCATCTTTAAAAATAAGGAAGTGATAAGAACTGACACAAAAAGTCCCACTGCAGATGCGGCTATTGTAACTTTTTTAAGCTGATTAATTGTGCTGCCTAGAGTCTGCTTCAGATAGCTTCCCAGGTCAGTTACACGCGCAGGGTGGAAGGACTCTGAGTATTCATGAACTTTATTCTCTATACTTATCCCCGGTTTCAGATCAAGGCTGAGGGTGTACCATAAAACAGATTTGCGATTATATGGCATTAAACCTTTGGCGGTTCTTCCGCCGTTGGTCACATCCTGATAGATTCCACAGATAGTCATCTCCTTCTCGACGCCGTTGACGAATAGCCGGATTTTATCATCTATTGATTTATCCATCTCTCTGCTGTTTAAAAATGAAAGCGTAATTTCATTCTCTTTTTCCGGTGCTCTCCCTTTGAGATAATCGAGAGGAAAGATTGAGAAGTCGCCGGTTTCAATATTAATACTCTCCTCGGCACCATCACCGTTTATCATTATAAAACGAGAGGTTACCAATGGTGAAAAGCGGTGTACATCATTGTCATCAGAAATCCGGCTGATCATGCTGCTGAAACGTTCAGCGATATTATCTGACTGCCGGAGGTCTATGCGTATGTCACTTCTGCCGATTCCCATGTAGGCAATAAAAGCCGGTGAATTAATTGTATTTAGAAAATGTACCGGAATTATTATAAAGCACGAGCAGAAAAAGAAAACAAAACATAATAATCCGAACATTCTGAACCGGAGTAAAAGATCCCGGGCTCCGAGAAAAATATTCACATTGGAAATTCCGGTCTTTTTAAGACGAAAAAGTTTTTCTGCTTTGAATGATCCGCCGGTATTCCCCTGACGGAGAGCTTCTATCGCGGTTATACTGTTGAATCTTCGGAGTATAATTACACATGAAAGAGTAACTATAAGAAATATAATAAATGCTGATATAGCCGGAATTGACTGCTGAAGCGGACTCTTTGGCGCATTACCGATATACAGCATGATGTTTGAAGAAAAAAACTGATTGAAAAAGAGTGATGCAAGATATCCGAGCATTGAGGCGAGGGCTCCCGTTAACATGTATCTGGAAAGATAAATCTTCCTTATTTCACCTTTTGAAACTCCGATTGCTTTCATAACTCCAATTTCTCTGGAGTCTTCTTCAATTGTTATAATAATTGTAAACCTCAGGCAGAGGAGAGCGATTATCATTAGAAGAGAGCTTAGAATTATAATTACCCCCGCTGCAATGCTGTCGGTGAGTGCGTTAAGTACTTTAAATAAATTGTAATCAACAGCCGGTCCTTTTGAAGGTAAACCTGAAGATGAGTAAGTCTCACTGAATTCATTAATCTTCTCAATGTCGTTAAGAATAAACTCAATAAGATACTCCCTCCCCTGGAAATGTTTTCCAATCAGCACATAGTCCGATTCATTGATAAGAAAACGTTTTGAATGAACAATGGCTGGATTCATCTGGGCATCTCTGGAAAATGCTGAAATCACAAAGGTTATGTCTGAGGAATCACCTTTAATTCGGATTGTATCGCCGATCTTAAGGTTTTTCTGCTGCATATAATAGATCGGAACTGCGATGTTCCCCGGTAAAACATTTAACAGATTGTTGTTCAGATCCAGGAGAAAGTCAAATGAGCTGTTCTGTTTAACAAAGCTTATGTCCATTATACTGTTCTCCTCCGACACGGAATTCTCACCGAAAAACATGCTCGAACCGTCCATGGTGATCATCTCCACACTCTGATGCTTTTGAACAAGAGTGTTCGACTCAGCCCAGCGGTCTATCTCTGCCAGGTTAATCTCCCCTGCGTGCATCTGGACAAAGTGAGGCGTATCTGCTTTTTCGAAAAGTGTATTGAGTGAATTTATTAGTTCAACAATCAGGTTTGAACCGCCTGAAACAAGCAGTGCTGATAGCATGATGAACGCGAAGACTACTATTGTTGCGCTTTTTTTTCTAAGAAAATCTTTCTTCAATATTTTTACTGCAAACATTTTAATTTACCCCCTATTATGTAATTGTTAAAACCGGCTGCTGTCCAGAGACCTGAGTGATTTGTTCCTGAATGTAACTGCGGTGACACTGACCATGCATAAACCTGAAATGATAAGTATCAGTCCAATACCTCTTCCTTCTCCTGTTCCTGTAATTTTTCCAATAGTCGATGCAAGAACTCCTCCTGTTTCCAGAAGCGGATTGAATACCCGGTCTGCCAGAAATCCGGAAATGCTGTAAGCCGCGATAAAACCCGTTTGTGAAAGCAGTCCTATGATGCCCCAGGCGCGGCCCTGTTGTTCGTTGGGAATATTTTTCCGCACCAGAACATCAGCACTGGTATTTATAAGAGGAAGCGCTGAAAAAAACAGAAAAAAGACTGCTGTTAGAAATAGAATATTTGTACTCATCCCCATGAGCGAGAGGCATATCCCGGCTACAGCCAGCCCGGTGAATAGAATGTTTATGTGCTTTTTCTGAATGTTTATAATTCCCAGAATAAGACTGCTGATAAGCATACCGATTGCGCTGACCGATTGTGTAAACCCATAGGTTTTTGCATCGGTGAACGAAAGTATCATTGGTCCAAATAGAGTCTGGAGAAATCCGACAAAAAAACTTATAAGCGATATAAGCAGTATAAGTGCAAGTACACCCCTGCTAGACGTAATTGCTTTCCAACCATCTTTCAGGTCATATGAAATAGAATTCCGCTTTTTATCTGTGGAAGATTTCAAAGACCCGCTTACTGTGGTTACTGCTATTACAGCGATTAAAAAGGTTGATATATCTGCTATCAGTACAGTTTTAATGCTGCTGAAACTTAACAACAGCCCTGCAAAAAGAGGTGATAGCAGGTGCTGCGCTGATGATGCAAGCTGTATCATCCCCCCGGCTCGGGAGAATTGCTCTTCGGTGAGCAGGTCGGTAATCAGGGCCTTATACGCTGGACTCTGCAGAGCGACAAATACCGAGCTGACCGTAACTCCAATATAAATTTTCCAGAGAGCGGCAGTGCCGGTTAAAACTGTCGCCAGAATAAAAATAATTCCAGAGGCGGAACCGATGTCTCCGATAATAATCATCAGCCGGCGGTCGAAACGGTCTGCGAATACTCCGCCGATTGGTCTTAATAATACAGAAGGGAGGAACAGGCAGAGGGTAACCAACGCGAATGATGACGCGCTCTTTGTCTGCTGGTAGACATAAATTCCCAGGGCAAAGGCGGTAATTCCGCTGCCGAGTCCGGACAGCATCTGGCCTGTCCACACAATTAAAAAGTTCCCGAATGATTTTTTCTTCATCGCTATTGTTCCCATTTTTAGAACTGGTATAATCCCTGGACAGAGACAAAGTATCCATCGCCGAGGTCATTTTTTTTATCATCACGGTAGAGCTCTCTCCCTCCGAATGCATAGCCTGCGGATATTTTAAGTATGGTGAGGTCAATCACTCCGAACACTGAGTAGTAGTGAATCTCAAGTGCTTCGTCGTCACCCTCAGCCGGTACGAATGCTCCGTAGTTGTCATTTTTGAATCCCAGAGCTACCCCTGCGAAGTCTCCCATTTCGTGATCCGCAGGGAGGAATCTGTAACCCAGAGAGCATTCGAATATAATATCCCGTTTGTCTCTCAGCTGGTCCATTCTAAAATCTCCGGTAAAGCGTATCTGACTTTTAGGACCGAGTGTAAAACTGAAGTTTGGTGATGTGAGAAATTCAAATTTTGAATCAACCAGATCCGAGCTGTAAAGCATGCGGATAAGAGGAACCGGAATTACCGGCCATGGTTCTCCATTCGGGCGATCGATTCCGAAATCACTTGCGGCAAGTCCTCCTCCTAGAACAAGTGAGAAATTCCCGTCGTGAACAACTTCGTAGCCGTACACCGCGGCTGCCTGGAATGTGTTCAATCCTCCAGCAACGGGCTTATCCGATTCGCTTTTGAAAATCCCAATGTATCTGTGGCGGTTTTTCTTTCCGTCAAGAAGAGTATCTATGGAGTGATATACATCGGGATAATTATCTGAGGGAGTCTCTGTGAATGAGTGCCGGGTGTAAAGGCCGACGAACATTACATCATCGTTTTTTATAACCAGTCCCGCGCCGGGTGACTGGATCTCCTGTGAGTCGAGAGAGAGATAGTCATACTTTACCAGCGGAATGAAATTTGTTTCATCTGTTTTTCTCTCTCCGCTATCCTCTGCGAATGCCGCAGTGCTCATTGTTAAAATAATTAGTAGTGATGTGATCTGTTTTTTCATTTTTGAATCTCCTGTATTTTTAGTTATTGATTAACTGTTTATTTTTTTATTCAGTGATTTCCGTGTAATCTCGGTTGAAGAAAAGGTCCCGGTCTTTGATGACCAGAAATACCGACAGGGCAATGAGAATCAGAGTCTGTATTACCTTGCTCATGGGATCTGTTGCGAAAATTTCATTAAAGAATCCGGCTGTAATATGGAATACAATTGCCACGAGAATATTGCGTCCTGTTTTGTAGTAGAGCCAGTTCATCAGCAGTACAAATGGTACAAGACTGAAGTAAAAATTGAGAGTATAGATTAATCCCGTTTCAACAAGATTGCTGTGGTAGTAATCTTTTATAAATGAGAGGGGGAAGTGCCAGAGCGCCCAGAAAATCCCGAACATGATTGATGTGGTAAAGAGCGAAAATCTCGCACGAAGGGAGTCGGTACCGTATGAGTGCCAGGCCAACTCCTCCAGCAGGGGAGCCAGAAAAAGAAGGAACCATGCAGGGAAGAGGGCATATGTAAAGGAGTAATTCTCTGCGAAAGCAAACTGACTTGTACTGTAACCGAATATGAGAGAAATACCCTGCGCAAGAATAATGCTCCCTAACATAAGAAAGCATGTAAGGAAAATATAAACAGGTTTTACTCTGTTAAGTTTGAATGCTCTGCTATACAAATCTCTCCGGAGGTCTGCATCGGGGAGCATCATGGCAAATGCAATAATCATAGGGCTTATTAAGCCGATTACTCCTAGAACTCCACCTGCCGTTGAATAAAAGTCATTCCCTGTTGTCTCATGGCTCAAGTATGCCGCTATAAACCAGAATACCCAGGGTATTACAGTGGATAATCCGTAAAAGAGAAACGGATGCCGGTATTTTTCTAAAGTCATATTCTATCTCCTTGTAAATCAACTTATGACTGACCGTCGGTCAATCAGCAATAAGAGTGTTGTCTTTTTAAACCGACCGTCGGTCAATCATTTTTTTTATAAAAAGAGATTTTTTTTACTTTTTTTCGTATTGTTTAGGGTTTTTATGGTAATTCTTTCTAAATAAGTGACATTCTGAATAATTCAGCAGATTTTTCACGTGAGGTGTGCTACTTCACTTCATTTATAAAATTGAAGGAACCGGCAGGGGCATTGAGCATAGATTCAATTAATCCCGGAAATGCTTTCATACGGCGCTCCAGTTCTGAATCGTCCCACCGGTAGAAACCTATGTCTGTAAGGAATTGAACTCCGGCAAGTATAAACTCGGCACACTCAAGGGGGTGATCTGTTCTGAAAATTCCCTCTCTGCACCCCTGGGAGAATATTGATGCCCAGAGCGGGGCGAGTTTGTTAATATAACGCCCAAGCTGCTTAGTATGCATCTCCAGATTTTCCGGATGGTGAAGAGTGTCCAGAATTTTTTCATTCTTGTCTGCAACGTTATTTTCTGTTATCAGAATTTTAAGTTTTTCCAGTGCCGTGAGATCCAGTACAGGTGTGCTTCTCAACAACTCCTCTTTCTGTTTAAGCTCCTCATCAACTATATTTTCAACTACAGCCTCAAGTATATCCTGCTTTGAAGAGAAGTAGTGATAGATGGTTCCCTTTGCGATATTGAGTTTAACCATTAATTCCTGCATGGTTGTTTTGTCGTAATCATTCGTCTGAAAGAGTTCTCTGGCTGCTTTAATTATCTCTTCCCGTCTTTCATCTGCTTTCTTTACTATTCGTGCCATTAAATCTATATGCTCCTTAAATTTCAACGGGTGATGTCATCTGCTTTAACCGGATTATATTCAATACGGAAATGGTTTAATAAATTTAAGTATGCTGCTGTATATCTGTCAAAAACAATTTACAATCGTAAGTATTAATTCAGGAATGGGATGGTGTAGAATATCCTGTTTTTAGTATTTGACATAAATATTTTAATATTCATCTATTTGGAAGTGATGTCTCTCATGTATGGCAATATTAGAATATTTCAGATTGTCGAAGGGTGATCCTAAGTGAAATTTAATTATGGAAAAATTTTTATCCTCGGTTTCGGTTCCCTTGGAGTAAGTGCCATATGGATTATTTATAACAGTTTTGTTCCGCTTTTTCTTCAGGAACGGTTTCATCTGGAACCTGCCATGATCGGTTTTTTTATGACTCTCGATAATATTGCGGTTCTTTTTATTCTACCCCCTGTCGGTGCGTGGTCAGATCGTATCCGTACACCATTCGGACGGAGAATTCCGTTTATTGCCGCGGGTATACCGGTTGCCGCGGCTGCATTTTTCTTTGTCCCTTCTGTCGCTGCTCTACCGCTGTTTGCAGTGTGTACAATTACTCTTATATTTAGCATGGCTCTCTGGAGGACGCCTGTAGTGGCGCTTCTTGCTGATATTACCCCCTCTCCATATCGTTCGCAGGCTAATGGAATTGTTAATTTTATGGGGGGAGTCGGAGGTATTACTGTTGCCGTGGGAGGGGGCGCACTTTTTGCAGTAAATCAGTCGTATCCGTTCTGGATGGGTGCTTGTCTGGTTCTTCTTTCCGGCATTGTGCTGATTGTTTTTATACGCGAGCCGGAATGGTGTGAGTTGAACTCTGACGGTAATCCGGGTCTGATAAAGAGTGTACGAAGTATTTTGTCAGGTCCGGACCGGAATCCGCTGCGTATTTTTACGGCACACTTTTTCTGGATAGTAGCACTTAGCGCTATTGAAGCTTTTTTTACTCTCTATGCCGGGAATCATCTTAATTATCCCGGTGATCAGGCCTCAAGGATCCTCGGCCAGTTCCCTCTTATGCTGATTTTGTTCGCTCTCCCAGCCGGTATCATCGGCGGTAAAATAGGCAGAAAGACTTCGATAATAACCGGACTGACTATACTAATGCTCACCCTCCTGACCATGTATTTTCTCAATAAGGACACTCTTATTCATGTTCTAATTACTCTTCCGGTACTCGGTACAGTCCCTGTTATAGGGGGGATGCTTATGATTTGCGGTTGCGCCTGGATTCTGGTGAATGTTAATTCTCTCCCCATGATTGTAGATATGACTGATGATATGTCCACTGGTACTTTTACAGGCATAGCGTTTTTCTTTGTCACAGCTGCAGCGATTGCCGGACCGAATATTAACGGATGGATTATACAGCTCACAGGTAATAATTACAGTACCATTTTTCTCTCCTCCGCCGCTTTCATTTTTATTGCACTGATTATTATGACCGGTGTTAAAAAAGGGGAAGCGATAGGGGGGAGGTGAACAGAGCGGGCAACGGCGCTTTGTCTGTAATCTCATGGTTAGGTTTAATTACCCGCATTACTTATTCTTTGATGCAATAGAAGCTCCTGAAAAGAATTTCTTTACATTTAATAATTCCGCGCATAGCCCGATATTTGAGGAACCTCAGGTAAGTGTAAGCATTATAAAAGAAAAAATGTTAAAGAAACAATGATACCATGTTTAACATTTTCAGGCGGGTAACAGAATTGATGAAAATATTATCTCCGGAATTTCCCGGTATTACTGGTGATACGCCGCCACCTTCACTTTTCGCCCGTGTAATAGTTTTAATTTTTTTTAGAGTCAGATTCCAAGAAATATAATTAGTATTGACAGTCGAATAAATATTCGAGAGAATGGTTTTATTGACATTTAATTCTAATTTATTCAACTCGTGAGGTTTTCTGAAAAACAGAATTATTGATCTTACAATCGAACTTTTAAATGATATAGGGGCACACAGGGTTACTACAAACCACATAATCGAAAGGTTGGGAATCAGTCCCGGTACTTTCTACTATCATTTTAAAAATAAAGAAGAGATAATACATAAAATTTTTGATAGATTAACATTTGAATTTGATGAACTTCTGGATGTAGATTTTTCATCCGTTGGTATCATGGATTATGTATTAGATATAAAACGGATATATTACAAATACAGGTCATTCTATTGTGACTTATCGATGCTTGTTGACCGGGATGATCTTTTTGCGAAGAGATATAGGGAGAATTACAGAAACAAGAGTAAAAAACTTTACACTTTTACATTGCAGCTGGAACAACGGGGTGTTCTAAAACAATTCCCGTCCGATGAAGAGCGGTATTATTTTGTAAAGAATCAGTGGATATTTAATGATTTCTGGTTTTTATTTCTTAAGTCATCTGGTGAGGATAATACTGTTTTAGAAGAGATTAAAAGTTTTTTTATGTTCATGAAGCCGTATCTATCAGAAAATTCATGTGAAGAATTTGACAAAATGATCAGTGAAAAATTAACAGGAGAGTTGAGTTATGAAAGATAATTCATTAAAGTATCTGGCGATTGTTTTTGCAGCAAGCGGTGTATGGGATACTATTGCTGCAGTTCTCTATTTTTTTATAATTGGTACCGGCCGTCAAATTGATAATCCGGCTATTGATCCGTTCTTTTCTATTTTTCTGGGTTCATTTTTTTTATGTTTTGCTTATCTGCAGTTTTTATCTGCCTTTAATATCAGGCGTTATGCATTTAACATCGGCTGTCTTATAATCGGCAGGTCTTTTTATGTTATTCAACTCTATGCATATATTGGTTTTGTAGAAAACTTTCCTACAACATTCTGGTTTACCGGAATAATAGATAGTTTATTTACAATTCTATATCTGGTTTTTGCTTTCAGGGGCGGTCTGAATTTAAGGGATCTCTTCCTGCCTGTAATTGAAAAAATATAAATAAGAAATTCATATAAGAAAATCTATCCATATTTACTGCAGTGATGGTAAACCATTTTCGTAATTCAATAAAAGTATTGTAACCCTATTTAATTAATAGGGTTACAATACTTTTTATTGTCTATACAACATTCGGGTTTAACAGCAAAAGATTAAATTATTTAGAGCTTAATGAATGGAAAACTTTTGTATCATCAAAATAAAAATAATGTTAAATCAGGTGTAATGAATATGAATAGTGAACAGCTTACTGCAAGAGAGTCTCTTGAATTAAAAGGGAGTCTTATATATTTCTTCGGGTATATGCTTATAACAATTCTTGCCGTAGTATTTCAGCTTCTGGCAGGCCAGAAGCTGAAAACTATAATGATTCCAACTTTAATGAACTGTATTGTAATTTTATTAGCATTTCTGATATACAGAAGAAAGAAGTCAGGTAAAGCAGCTGATATATTTGCATGGTCTGCGGCAACATGTTCAATTCTTTTTACATCTCTTGCGCGCTATGTGTATGTTTGTAACTTTGACTGGACTTATGCGGCGGAGGGTTATCATCTTGCCTCCATTTCCATGGCTGCTCTTGTTATACTTCAGTTTCTTTATAACAGACGTTTATATATTACAATGGGGATGCTTCTTTTTTTAAGCTGGTTAATCTTCATATATCTTGCTCATGTTAACGGCGTTGATTATTATTTATTTTCTATGAAAGACGATTCAGTATATCATGGTGTAATGTTACTTCGTGAAATTTATTTTTTTGTTATGATGATTCTCATATCTGTCGCTGCTTATTTCAATATACCAATAATTCAGAAATTTGATACTCAAACTTCCAGTCAACAGGCTATAATACTAAATCAGTCCAAAGTGCAGAGTGAGGTTTCAATAGAGATTAATGAAAATGTAAATGATCTTTTTCACCGTCTGGAACAGCAGAAATATATACTCGATCAATTTAATGAAAAGATGCAGGATCAGGCATCTACATATGAAGAGATCTCCGCAACTCTTGAAGAACTTCAGGGTGCTTCCGAGAATATCGCTGATAGTGCTTCAATGCAGATTGAAGAAAATTCAAGGATGGATAAAATTCTTAATGTTCTAAAAAATATTAAAAATGAAACAAGTGTGCATCTGGATGATACCAGTAAAGGAATTGCTGAAACCGTAGAGAAGTCAAAAACCGGAAAAGAATTTTTAGACAGGGTTGAAAAGGCAGTTGATGAACTGAATATTCAAAATGACCGGATTGTAAGCACAATAAATATGATCGTCGATATTGCAGATAGAATTAATCTGCTCGCTTTGAATGCAAGTATCGAAGCAGCCCGTGCCGGTGATCATGGCAGAGGATTTGCCGTAGTTGCTGATGAGATTGGCAAACTTGCAGTGCAGACTTCTGAAAGTGTTAAAGAAATAATGTCAATTACCGGAAAAAGTACAGAGACGATGTCTGTTACAAGAGATGTGATTAATGCTACAATCCCTTTAATCATGAGTATGATTACAAAAATGGCGGTGAGCTCCGCCAGGATTACTGATCTTCAGAATAGTTTAAAAATGGAAGAGATTCAGATAATCGAAATGATGAATCAGATGAACTCTACACTTACTTTGTCAAAAAATATAGCTACCGGCACCGATGATCAGAAGCACGCAATAGAAAATACAAACCTTGCAGTCGAAAATGTTAATAATATTATTACAACAATGGTTTCCGGTATTAATGAAATTGTGGTGTCATCGGAACAGATTATAAATAATGCCGGTAAGCTCCTTACAAAATCTGAAAAATCTATCATGGAGTCCAGCTCTCCCCTACTGTAATAATAGGGTTAATAAACTTTAATTATCTATGCAATAATTCTCCATGTTTGAAAAAGGAAAAAATGAATAAGGCTTAGGTACTCAGGTGGGGTACATGAATTCAGCAAAGAATATTTTATTGGTGGAAGATGAAGCTATAACGGCTATGGCTCAGGCTCTCAGGTTACAGCATGAGGGTTACAATGTTATTGTTGCTTATGATGCAGAAATGGCTTTTGAAGAAATTAAAAACTGCTCTTGTAAGTTTAATCTGGTACTGATGGATATTGATCTCAGTTCTGGTCTCAATGGTATTCGAACTGCGGAGATAATAATTACCCGCTATAGAATTCCTGTTTTATTTCTCACTTCGAACTCAGATATCATAATAATAAGAAAAGCAAAGTCTGTCTCACCATACGGTTACTTTTTTTAAAGTACAAACCATTCATTATTGGTTGAGGCAATTGAAATGGCTATGGAACTGGATCAAGTTTTAATGATGCAGAATATTTCGATAGGACATAAAAGTTAAGATAATAAATATTATCTCTGTTTTTTCTAATCAGGGATTTATTGATAAAAAAAATAGATCTGCCTAGGTCCAGACTGAAAACATCAGATTACCAGATAAATCAAAATATCATTATTAAATAAACTGATTACCATACTGCTAAGGTTACTCTTTAACATAGAGCTGACTTGAGCTTAAAAATACAGGGAATGTGAAATGAACCAGA